>CAVHBE010000197.1:751-4184 GCA_963634045.1 Methanobrevibacter smithii | reverse complement strand
GGCTACACGGCGCTCTTTGAGCACATGCTCGACCACGACCTGATCGACGTGTTCTGCGACGTGGACGCCCGTGACCTCTTTGAAATCGACGACACCACCGTCAAGATCGACGGCAAGGTCTATGGTGGCGAGATCGTCTACACCGGTCCACTCGACGAGCTGTTCAACCTCGACTTGGGTGCGTTGCCGTACCGCACGCTCGATATGAAGTTCGAGACGCTCGATATGGACCAGTTCCAGCCCGTGGGCACTGTCAACTACACCACGAGCGAGGACTACACGCGCATCACCGAGTTCAAGAACATGACCGGTCAGGTCCTGCCCGGCAAGACCACCATCATGAAGGAGTACTCCAAGGCCTATACGCCCGGCTCGGGCGAGACGCCGTACTACGCCATTCTTGAGCCCGAGAACCGTGAGCTCTATGAGCGCTATCTTGAGCGCGTCCAGAACCTGACGAACTTCCACCCGGTGGGTCGTCTGGCCGAGTATCGTTACTACGATATGGACGCCGTGACCAATTCTGCCCTCGATCTTTCGGATGAGATTATCGCCTGCCATGCATAAAGTCATAACATTCGGTATTCCCTCGCATAACGCCGCCAAGGACATGGACCATTGCATCACCTCCATCTTGGAGGGGAGCAATTACGCTACCGATATCGAGATTATCGTGGTGGACGACGGCTCCAAGGACGAGACGGCCGATAAGGCCGATGAGTGGGAGGCACGTTATCCTGGAATCATCCGCGCGGTGCACCAGGAGAATGGCGGTCACGGTATTGCCGTCCTTTCGGGTCTGCGCGAGGCGCAGGGCACCTACTACAAGGTTGTCGACTCGGACGACTGGCTTGACGGCGCTGCCCTTTCGACCATGCTGTCGATTCTGCGTGGCTTTGAGGAGCGCGACCAGCGCGTTGACCTGTTTATCTCGAACTACGTGTACGAGAAGGTTTACGAGGGCACGCATACCGCTATTGGCTACAAATTTGCCCTGCCGCGCAAAAAGATCTTTTCCTGGGATCAGATCGGTCATTTCCGCCTGGACCAGAACCTTCTCATGCACAGCCTGTGCTATCGCACGGATGTGCTGCGCGAGTCCAACCTTCCCATGCCGCCGCACACGTTCTATGTGGACAACATCTACGCCTACGTGCCGCTGCCGCGTTGCAAGACCATGTACTACGCCGACATCGACCTCTACCGCTACTTTATCGGTCGCGAGGGCCAGAGCGTCAACGAGGCAACGATGGTCAAGCGTCTGGACCAGCAGTTCCGTGTTACGCGTATCATGATGGAGTCGTACCACTTGTACAGCGATGTTGGGTCGTCGCGCCTGCGTTCGTACATGATGGGCTACTTCACCATGATGATGGCGATCTGCTCGGTGCTTACCAAGCTTTCCGAGGAAGATTGCGCCGACGAGCGCCTAAAGACGCTGTGGAATGATTTGAAGGCCTATGACGAGCGCATGTATCGTCGTGCCCGCTACGGCGTGGTCGGGTTCTTCACCAATCTGCGCGGTCGTGCCGGTGACAAAACCACACTCGGCCTATACCGTCTTGCCTCAAAGATCTTCAAATTCAACTAGCTGCTGAGTAATCGCTGCTGATAGGTTGACTGGGCCCCTTGGCCTTTAGTTTGCTACTGCGAACAGTCCTGCTCGCGCGGAACTTGTATCAAACTAAAGGCCAAGGGGCCTCTGCTATAAGAATCGATTGTCAGGTTATTTGAATTTGAAGATCTTCGAAGCGCGGTACACAGGGGCCTGGGCTGAAAAGAATTAGGTTGGAAGTCGGTCGGAGGCGGGCGGGCATTACGTTTGTCGCGAGTTCCGCATGCAAAGAAGGCCACTTAATGTGGCCTTCGTCTTGCATAGGACTGTAGAGCAGCAAACGTAACGCCCGCCCGTCTCCGACCGACGGTCGAGTGGACTACTTCGCGGCGCCGGGGATGCTGTGGGAGGTTTTGGCGGTTTTGGCTCCGTTTACGATGGCAGTTTCCAGGGCCCTTACTGCGAGCATGCCCAGCAGGTCTAGGGGAACGGCGGCGCTTGCCTGGGCGCCCAGTTTGCCGCTGGCGAGGGTGTAGATGGTGTCGCCGTCGTTGGTGGTGTGCGTGGGACGGATGGCGTGTGCGTAGGCGTCTGCGGCCATCTGGGAGACCTTGGTGGCTTGTGCCTTAGTGAGTTCCACGTTGGTGATGATGCAGCTGATGGTGGTGTTGGTGCGGTCGAGCGGCATCTGCATGGATCCGGCGGCGGTAAAGGCTGCGAGTTCCATGTCGACGATCTGGTCGCTATCGGCTGCGGCGCGCATGCCGGCGACCCACTCGCCGGTGAAGGGGTCGACAACGTTGCCGCAGGCGTTGACCGAGACCACGGCGCCCACCTTGACGGGACCGAGTGCCACGGCGGCAGCTCCAAGACCGGCCTTCATGCAGGTGGCAGGCCCCATGAGCTTACCCACGGTGGCGCCCGTGCCGGCGCCTACGTTGCCCTGTTCGAGCTTGGTGGGGGTGTGGTCGAGTGCTTCGTGCACGGCGGCGATGCCGGCCTCAATGTCGGGGCGCACGGTGGGGTCGCCAAAGGCAAGGTCGAAGATACAGCTGGAGCACACGATAGGCACCTGCGTGGGGCCGACGGGAAGGCCGATGCCGCGGCTCTCAAGCTCGCGAGCGACGCCGCTTGCAGCTTCGAGGCCAAAGGCCGATCCGCCCGAAAGGCAGACGGCGTGGACCTTGTCGACGGTGTTCTCGGGTCGTAGCAGGTCGGTCTCGCGCGAAGCGGGAGCGCCACCGCGTACGTCAACGCCGCCGGTGGCGCCCTCGGGTGCCACGATTACGGTGCAACCGGTGCCGGCCTCCTCGTCCGTATAGTTGCCATAGCAAAAGCCATCGACATCGCAGACGTCAATGGCCTCGAGCAGTGTATCCATGTTTAACTCCTATCGGTTTTCCGCCGCGCCTTGTGCCCGGTCGGGATCCGTACGGTACGCCAAAATTGTAGGCGCTGGGGAATACCCAGCGCCAGATGCAATTACGAGAGTTTTTGAATCGCGCGCGCGACGCGGGCGATGGGTAGGCCCACTACGTTATAGAAGTCGCCCGAAATATCGTGCACGAGCATGCGGCCGCCTGTGCCCTGGATGCCGTAGGCGCCTGCCTTATCCATGGGCTCACCCGAGGCAACGTAGTGCTCGATCTGCTCGTCGGTGAGCTCGTAGAATGTCACGTCGGTCACATCGACAAACGACAGGCTCTCGGCGGCATGCGGGGCGGCCGTATCACCTGCCTTAACGATGCAGACGCCGGTTGCGACCTGGTGCGTGCGGCCCGAAAGCTCACGGAGCATGGTGCGCGCCTCGCCCTCGGTTGCCGGCTTGCCCAAAATCTTGCCGTCGAAGGTGACGATGGTGTCGGCCGCGACCGTCAG
>CAVHBE010000197.1:0-741 GCA_963634045.1 Methanobrevibacter smithii | reverse complement strand
AACGGCAGCCGCCTTGGCGCGTGCCAAGCGCTCGACAAGCGTGAGCGGAGCCTCGCCATCAAAGGGCGTTTCGTCGATATCCGCGGGAATCACGCGAATGTTGTAGCCTGCCTCGCGCATCAGCTCTATGCGGCGCGGCGATTGCGAAGCCAAAATCATAGTTGGATGCCCTCGGCGACCTTCTCGACGGCCTTGTCGCCAGCGAGCGTGCGCAGCAGCTCCAATGCAAAGGGGAGTGACTGTGCCATGCCGCTGGCAGTGATGATGTTGCCGTCTTGCGTGACCTTCTCGCCAGTATAGGCGCCTTCGGGGAAGCTTTTCTCAAAGCCAGGGAAGCACGTGGCGTGGCGCCCCTCGAGTAGGTCGAGCTCGCCCAGGATAAACGGGGCGGCGCAGATGGCGGCGACGTGCTTGGTCGCGGCGAACTCGCAGACCACGTCGCAGACACGCTGATCGGCGCGCAGGTTGGTGGCACCGGGCAGGCCGCCGGGCAGCACGACGCAGTCGTACTCGTCAAAGTTGATCTCATCAAAGAGCGCATCGCAGGTCACGGGGATCTGCAGCGAGCTTACGACCTCACGCGTGGGCATAATCGAGACGAGCGTGGCACGCACGCCGCCGCGACGCATGATATCGACCATGGTCAAGCATTCAATAGTTTCAAAGCCATCGGCGGCGAGAACGGCAACGCTGGGCATGAGGGTTCCTTTCATAGGCGGCATACAATTAGCCGTCTTATAC
>CAVHBE010000196.1:0-5843 GCA_963634045.1 Methanobrevibacter smithii | reverse complement strand
ATGGGCATCCTGGCCATCGCCTGTGCCGCCACCACGGCCAAGCACTTCGCCGACGCTCAGAACCGCGATCTGCCCAAGAACAACCAGATCAACTTCATCTCGTGCATGTGCGCGGCCATCATCGGCTTCTTGCTCCTTTCGAGCGACACGATCGCCACGGACGCTGCCAGCGGCTTCAACACCACCTACCTTGGTTCCAAAGGCCTGCTGACCGCCTTTATCGCTGCGTTTGTGACCGGCATCATCTACAAGTTCTTCATTAAGCGCAACATCACCGTCAAGATGCCCGAGCAGGTTCCGCCCAACATCTCGCAGACCTTTAAGGACATCATCCCCTTCTCCGTCTGCATCACCGTCTTTTGGGTCTTTGACATAGCCTTCCGCGCTGCTTTTGGCTTCTGCTTTGCCCAGGGCGTCATCCAGGTGTTCCAGCCCCTGTTCACCGCTGCCGACGGCTATATCGGTCTCGCTGTTATCTACGGCGCCATGAGCCTGTTCTGGTTCGTGGGCGTCCACGGCCCCTCGATCGTCGAGCCCGCCATCGCCGCCGCTCTCGTTGCCAACATGACCGACAACCTGGCTGCGTTCCAGGCCGGCCAGCACGCTTCCGCTGTCCTGACCCAGGGTGCCCAGTACTTCGTCGTCTGCATGGGCGGCACCGGCGCCACGCTCGTCCTGGTCTTTATGTTCTGCTTCCTGGCCAAGTCTCAGGAGATGCGCGCTGTCGGTAAGGCCGCCATCGTCCCGGTCTGCTTTGCCGTCAACGAGCCGCTGCTGTTCGCCGCGCCCATCGTGCTCAACCCCGTCTTCTTTGTCCCGTTTGTCTTTGCCCCGATCGCCAACATCTGGATCCTCAAGATCTTTATCGACTTCTTGGGCATGAACGGCTTTATGTACACCCTGCCCTGGACCGTCCCCGGCCCCATCGGCACCATCATGGGCCTGGGCTTCCAGCCGCTCGCCTTTGTGATGCTCGCCCTTATCCTGGTCGTCGACTTCGTTCTGTACTACCCGTTCTTCCGTGCCTATGACGCCCAGAAGTGCGCCGAGGAGGCCGAGATCTCCCAGGAGGAGCTCGCCGCCAAGAACGCCGAGAAGGCCGCCAAGCTCAACGATGCCTTCCAGGGCAAGGCTGACGCCAAGAGCGTTGCCGCCGGCGCTGCTGCCGAGGCCGTGAAGTCCGACGCCCCCGCCGCTTCCGCCGCTGTCGCCACTGAGGCAACGGCCGTCAGCGACCTCAACGGCAAGCGCGTGCTCGTGCTCTGCCAGGGCGGCGGAACCTCGGGCCTGCTCGCCAACGCGCTGGCCAAGGCTGCCAAGGAGCGCGGCATTAACCTCGAAACCGCCGCCGAGGCCTATGGCAACCACGTCGACATGCTCCCCGACTTTGACCTGGTCGTCCTAGCCCCGCAGGCCGCAAGCTACCTGGCCGACCTGCAGAAGGACTGCGAGCGCGTGGGCAACAAGTGCGTCGCCTGCCGTGGCAAGCAGTACATCGAGCTCTCCCAGAACGGCGACAAGTCTCTCGCCTTCGTAAGCGAACAGCTTTCGAAGTAAGTAACGCTTAGGGCCAGCCGACCATCCACAGCCGGCTGGCCCTTCGATTTAGACGATTGGATCATCATGTCCGTTAACCCTGCTAGCGTCACCAACCCGCCTGCGCAGTTTCCCGAGGACTTTGTCTTTGGCGGCGCCACTGCTGCCTACCAAGTAGAGGGCGAGACCCGCACTCACGGTAAGGGCAAGGTTGCCTGGGACGACTTCTTGGAGGCCCAGGGCCGTTTCTCCCCCGATCCCGCTTCGGACTTCTACAACCAGTACCCCGTCGATCTGGAACTGTGCGAGGAGTTTGGCATCAACGGCATTCGCCTCTCTATCGCCTGGAGCCGTATCTTCCCCAACGGTATCGGTGAGATTAACCCCGAGGGTGTCCAGTTCTATCACGATCTCTTCGCCGAATGCCACAAGCACCACGTTGAGCCGTTTGTCACGCTGCATCACTTCGATACGCCGCTTCCCCTCTTTGAGAAGGGCGACTTCCTCAACCGCGAGACCATCGACGCCTTTGTGGACTTTGCCACCTTCTGCTTTAAGGAGTACGCCGACCAGGTGACCTACTGGTTCACCTTTAACGAGATCTGGGCCGACGCCTCCAACACCTACATCGAGGGCACCTTCCCCGGTGGCGTCAAGGCGCATCTGGCCGAGGCTTTCCAGTGCGAGCACAACATGATGCTCGCCCACGCCAAGGCAGTACTGGCCTTCCACAACGGCGGTTTTAAGGGCAAGATCGGCGTCATTCAGTCGTTGGAGTTTAAGTATCCGCTCAACGAGAACGACCCCGCCGACATCAAAGCCGCCAACAACGAGCACGTGCTGCAGAACCAGTTTCTGCTCGACGCCACCTTCCGCGGCGACTATGCCCCCGACACCCTCGAGTGCGCCAACCGCCTGGCTGCCGTCTCGGGCGGCACCATCGAGATCCTGGACGAGGACCTCGAGATTATGCGCGAGGCCGCGCTCTACAACGACTACCTGGGCGTTAACAACTACCAGTGCCGCTTCTTGAAGGCTTACGATGGCGAGAACGACCTGCACCACAACGGTACGGGCGAGAAGGGCACCGGCCGCTGGCGCGTTAAGGGTATTGGCGAGCATGTGAACAAGCCTGGCATCCCCACCACCGACTGGGACTGGATCATCTATCCCGAGGGCCTGTTCGATCTGCTCGTCTACATTAAGCAGCGCTACCCCAACTACAAGCAGATTTTCATCACCGAGAACGGCATGGGCTACAAGGACCCCTACAAGGACGGTTTTGTGGACGATCAGCCGCGCATCGACTACATCGAGCAGCACCTGCGCTGGTTGCTCAAGGCCATGGAGGTGGGCGTCAACGTAGGTGGCTACTTCCTGTGGAGCTTGCAGGATCAGTTCTCCTGGACCAATGGCTACAACAAGCGTTACGGCTTCTTCTACATTGACTTTGAAACCCAGAAGCGCACGCCCAAGGCAAGCGCGTACTGGTATAAGCACGTGGCGCAGACCCGTCGTCTGGACTAAAGACTAGCGGGGTTGCCTGCCCACATAACCTGTCCCCATTTCTCAGCCGGGGGCGGCACGTCACACGGCGCGCCGCCCCCGGTCTTTTTGTGCAGGTCGGAAGCCGTTTGTCTCGATCTGTAACATCTAGCCGAGTTTTTTGGGTCCTAGCTGTTACAGATTGAGACAAATAGGCAGAACGAGCTGAACCTACGCCCGTATATCTTTGACAGTCGAGCGTTCGACCAATGTACTCGGCACATGAATCGCCTCGATAGACGAGCTCTCTCCAATCGCCGCCTCAAACGCAAGCTTACCGACACCGTGCAAATCAAATCGCAGCGTCGTCAGCCGATTGTGAGGAACAAGTCCCTCGAGTGCGTCGTCGATACCAACCACGCTCACGTCGTCGGGCACGGACAGGCCCGCGTTCTCGAGCGCGGCGATAACGCCCAGCGCCATCTGGTCATTTGCCGCAAGCACGGCAGTCGGCGCCTGCGACCCGCCGGCAAGCACCTCGGCCGCAATCCGCTCGCCCATGGCGTACCCACTGTCCGCACTCCAATCGCCACGCAGCATCGGAGCGGCATCGACATGAGCACGACCCAGCGTATCGCGCCAACCGGCCTCACGAAAACGCGAGGAAATCGAGTTTTCCGGACCCGCCACAAACCGCATATTCGAGTGACCATGTTCCAGCAGATAATTGGTCAACAGCTCGCACGAACCATACTGGTCGGAGTCGATCGTCGTGCAGCGCGGATGCGCATACATGGACAGGATGACCGTTCGCACTCCCGGCTGGGGAACAAACTCCTCAAAATCGGGAGCCATGCGGTTCATGTTGAGAATCATGCCGTCGACGGGTCGCTCGACCATGCGGCGCGAGGCATCGGCAAGTGCATAGGGCTTGTCGCCGCCCATCTCGATCATAGTGACTGCAAAATCGTGCTCGCGCGCCGCTTGCATGATACCCTCGAGCGTCGCCAGGTTACCGACACGTGTGATGTTGTACATGCACAGGCCAATAGAACGATACGACCCGCCGCGCAACGCCGCTCCAGCAAAATTGGGACGAAAGCCCAGCTCTTCCATGGCGGCCAGCACACGCTTGCGCGTCTTTTCCGTCACGTTGGGCATACCGTTGACCACGCGAGACACAGTCTGGCGGCTCACGCCAGCGAGCGCCGCAACCTCTGCCGCGCTCGCCGAACGACCATTCCTTGTCTGCTGATCCATGCCTTCCACGCTAACCTGCTTCCCAACTATTCCCCGCGCCCATGGCGCATCGTACATACATTGATAACGTGCTCATGATACCCGAGCCATATACCACAACATGAAAACTTCTGTCAATCAAAACCGCTTACCGAACAAATACAACCGTTCGCGGCTGTTTGAAGTTGTTTTGTTTCTATACATCCCAGCCGGATGTTAACGTGCTCATTGCCAAATGTTCACGTGCTCATTTTGGTCTAATCATTTTAAGATAGTGTTTATCGGGCTTTTTCACCGCTGAACGCTAACCAGGGAGCCTCCTGAGCGCAAACGCACAATATCGAACAGCGAGACGAGAGGGTGTATGCATATGTCTTTGCTAAACCGCGTACAGCAGCTGCCGAAGGGCTTTGTTTGGGGCGCCGCAACCGCCGCGTACCAAACGGAAGGTTCCACGAAGGTGGCAGGCAAGGGTAAGACCATGTGGGACGATTACCTTGTCGCCCAGGGTCGCTTTTTGCCCGACCCGGCCAGTGATTTCTACAACCGCTACGAGGAGGATATCCGCCTTTCTGCCGAGCATGGACTCAACGCCATTCGTGTGTCCATCGCCTGGACCCGCATCTTCCCCAACGGCGACGATGCCGAACCCCTCGCCGAGGGCGTTAAGCACTACCACGAGCTGTTCGCCTGCTGCAAAAAGTATGGCGTCGAGCCCTATGTGTCCCTGCATCACTTTGACTCCCCCGCCGCCCTGTTCAACCAGGGCGACTGGCTCAACCGCAAGACCGTCGACGCCTATGTGCGCTATGCCGAGTTCTGCTTCCGCGAGTTCCGCGAGGTCAAAAATTGGTTCACCATCAACGAGCTCATCAGCCTCTCGCACTCCCAATACATCCAAGGCAACTTCCCGCCCAACCATCACTTTGATGTGACGAGCGGCATCCAGAGCCAGCACAACGAGCTCGTTGCCCACGCCCGCGCCGTCAACCTGTATAAGGATCTTGACGAGACCGAGCACCTGGGCGGACGCATTGGCATGGTCAACGTCCTGACGCCGGCATATCCTGCCACCGACTCGCCCGCCGACCAGCACGCCGCCGACCTGTACAACGCCTTCTACACCGACTTCATCATGGACGGCGCCTTCCTGGGTCACTACTCCACGCGCACCCTCTCACTCATCAACGAGATTCTGCGTGCCAACGACGCCACACTTACGGTTGAGGACAGCGACATGGAGGAGCTCGCCAAGGCGGCGCCCCGCAACGATATGTTCGGCCTCAACTACTATCAGTCGGCGTTTATCGCCGCCTACGATGGCGAGTCCACCAACAGCTTTAACGGCACCGGAGACAAGGGCACCTCGTGCTTTAAGTTTAAGGGCGTCGGGCAGCAGGTCGATATGCCGGGTATCCCCACCACCGACTGGGATTGGCTCATCTACCCGCAAGGCCTCTACGACACGCTCAAGCACATCAGCGCCACCTATCCCAACCTCCCCGTCATCTATATCACCGAAAACGGCCTGGGCCACAAGGACCCCGAGCCCGACGCAAACGGCATCGTCGCCGATCCCGAGC
>CAVHBE010000195.1:0-4811 GCA_963634045.1 Methanobrevibacter smithii | reverse complement strand
GTTGTGCTCAATCACCAGCACCGTGTTGCCCGCATCGACCAAGCGCTGCAGCACATCGAGCAGCTGGCGGACGTCCTCAAAATGAAGACCGGTCGTCGGCTCGTCCAAAATATAGAACGTCTTGCCCGTCTGGCGTCGATGAAGCTCCTTGGCGAGCTTCACACGCTGCGCCTCGCCGCCCGAGAGCGTCGTGGCGGGCTGGCCCAGGCTCACGTATCCTAAGCCTACATCGTACAGCGTCTGGAGCTTGCGCTTAATCTGCGGGATATTCCCAAAGAAGGCCAGCGCCTCGGTGACGCTCATGTCGAGCACGTCCGAGATGGTCTTGCCACGGTAGGTGACCTCGAGTGTCTCGCGGTTGTAGCGTTTACCGCCGCAAACTTCGCAGGGAACGTAGATATCGGGAAGGAAGTGCATCTCGATCTTGATCTGCCCGTCGCCCTTGCACGCCTCACAGCGCCCGCCACTCACATTAAAGGAGAAACGACCCGGCGAGTAGCCGCGCGCCTTCGACTCCGGCGTACTCGCAAACAGCGCGCGAAGATCATCCCACAGGCCGATATAGGTAGCAGGGTTGGAACGCGGCGTGCGGCCAATCGGCGACTGGTCGATATCGATAACCTTATCGATACACTCGATGCCCTCGATTTTCTTATACGGACCCACGGGGCGCGTCGAGCGGTGAATGGCATTCGTAAGGGCAGGCGCAATGGTGTCGGTAACCAGGGAGCTCTTGCCCGATCCCGACACGCCGGTAACAACCGTAAGCGTACCAAACTCGATCTTGGCAGTAACGTTTTTGAGGTTGTTGGCTCGAGCGCCCGTAATTTTAAGGCAGCCGCGACCGGGCTTGCGCCGTTCATCAGGCACCCGGATCATTCGTTTGCCGGTCAGATAAGCGCCCGTCATCGACTCAGGACACGCCATGATATCGGCAGGCGTTCCCGCCGCGACTACGTGCCCGCCGTTGACACCGGCGCCGGGCCCCATGTCGATCACGTAGTCGGCGGCACGGATTGTATCCTCGTCGTGTTCGACGACGATAACGGTATTGCCGATATCGCGCAGGCGCTCGAGCGTCTTGATCAGGCGCTCGTTGTCACGCTGATGAAGACCGATCGAGGGCTCGTCCAGAATATAGAGCACGCCCATGAGACCCGCGCCGATCTGCGTTGCCAGTCGAATACGCTGTGCCTCGCCACCGGAAAGCGTCGCCGAGGCACGATCGAGTGTCAGATAGTCGAGTCCAACATCGACCAGAAAACGCAAGCGCTCCAGGATTTCCTTGACGATACGGCCGCCGATAAACTGTTGGCGCTCGGTGAGTTCCAGGCCCTCAAAAAACTCGAGCGACTCGCGGCACGACAGGCAGCAAACCTCATAAATGGACTTGCCGCCCACGGTGACGGCGAGCATCTCGGGGCGCAGGCGAGCGCCATGGCAGCTCGAGCACGGCTCCTCGCGAATGTACTTCTCCAGGCGCGCCTTGGTGTTCTCGTTCGTCGTCTCGGTATAGCGTTCGTACAGGATGTTGCGAACGCCCGAAAACTTGGTATCCCACTGGCTGCGACGTCCGTCGAGCTTTTGGTAGTCGACCGAGATCTTCGTATCGCCCAGGCCATCCAAGAATGCACGACGCACGCGAGGGGGCAAGTCCTC
This sequence comes from Methanobrevibacter smithii, assembly GCA_963634045.1. Classification (GTDB taxonomy): domain Bacteria; phylum Actinomycetota; class Coriobacteriia; order Coriobacteriales; family Coriobacteriaceae; genus Collinsella. The sequence goes on along the minus strand of CAVHBE010000195.1, from coordinate 3,152 downwards.
CCACGGCGTATCGGCGCTCACCTTAAAGTGTTTGCAGACCGCAGCAAAAATCTGCGGATAGTAGTTCGAATTGCCAAACAGGCTACCAAAGACTCCGTCGGCAATGGACTTCGAGGGATCCTCAATCAGCGCCTCGGCATCAACGGTTTTCTTAAAGCCCAGGCCGTCGCACTCAGGACATGCGCCATAGGGAGCGTTGAACGAAAAATCACGCGGCTGAAGATCGTCAATGGAATGTCCATGCTCCGGGCACGCCAGAGCCAACGAATACTCCAGCAGCTCGCCCTCGGTCCCCTCGGGAGCATCGCGATCGGGCAGTATGTACACGTTTACATTGCCGTGAGCCAGCGCGGTCGCCTGCTCAACAGACTCGGCGATACGGCCAAGAGAGTTCTCACGGATCACGATGCGATCGACCACGACCTCGATATCGTGCTTGAACTTCTTGTCCAGATCGATCGGGTCGTCGAGCGAGCGCACTTCGCCGTCAACGCGCACGCGGCTAAAGCCCTCGGCGCGAAGGTCCTCGAACAGTTTGGTGTACTCGCCTTTTCGCCCGCGCACCACCGGTGCCAGCACAAACGCGCGGCGGCCCTCCCCCGCCGCCAAGACCTTGTCGGCAACCTGGTCGGTCGTCTGGCGCTCAATGACGCGGCCGCATTCGGGACAGTGCGGGGTGCCCACACGAGCGAACAGCAGGCGCAGATAGTCATAAATCTCGGTTACGGTGCCAACCGTCGAGCGAGGGTTTTTAGACGTCGTCTTTTGGTCGATCGACACCGCCGGCGAAAGGCCGTCGATTGAATCCAAGTCGGGTTTGTCCATCTGGCCCAAGAACTGGCGCGCATAGCTCGAAAGGCTCTCGACGTATCGACGCTGGCCCTCGGCATAGATAGTGTCAAATGCCAGCGAACTCTTGCCCGAGCCAGAAAGACCGGTAATGACCACGAGTTGGTCGCGCGGAATGGAAACATCGATATCACGGAGGTTGTGCTCACGAGCGCCGCGAATAACGATAGAAGAATCAGACATGGAAGCTCCTTGCCTCCTATTGCATCGAATCATACTGTCGATGAGTTTAGCGCACTCGACGCGCACAGATGTTCGTAATACAAGATTCGCAGACCTTTAGCTTTGCGTATCGGGCGCTTTGTTTCTCGAAATGCCGTGGAAAGGTTACAGTAATCTAATACTGAACTTAATTTGCTGTAACAGAGGAACGTCCATGACCGAAGATATCCCCCTTGAAATCACTTCGAGCGACATGGCCAATCTGCCCATATTCATCGCCGTCCTTATCGTGGCCGCCGTCGTCGTGCGCGTGTATTTTTCAATCAAACACAATGAAAAGCCGCCCATTGCCCGCGTCTTTTGGTGCGCGACGCTCCTCATCCCGCTCGGCGTGGTAGCTGCATGGATTACGAATCAATTGCTCGTAAATGAGGACAGTTCCCTATGGGTCCTTTCTTATTCGGCGCTCGGTGCTGCCGCCGTCATACTTCTTGTCGAACCCTTGGTTTCGGGACTTATCGACCAAACCGATCTTGCGACGGGAACGGTTGCCTGTATTTGCCGTGACATCCTTGTCATCGCCGCTGTTTCAGCGCTCTCGTTCGTTTCACTCGAAATTGCCTGTAACGAAACGTTCTATCGCATTCCCGCCAACTCATTCGGGTTTTCCGTCGGGCTGCTCGCGACGGTTCTGCTCTCCCTTTATTTGCTGGGACAGCGTCATGGAGGCGTCATGGCCCTCGTGCCCGTCGCCTGTTGCATCCTTGGCATTGCCGAGCACTTCGTCATAACGTTTAAAGGCGAGGCCATCCTGCCAAGCGATATCTTGGCCCTTGGCACCGCAATGGAAGTGAGCGAGGGATACGAGTTTACCTTTACCGCCGGAATCGTAACCTCTCTAGCCCTGCTGGAGATTTCCCTAGGGCTTCTTTCGCTTATCCGACCGAGAAAGCTCCGTACGCCCACCCATGTCTTCCCCGCAATCGCCGCTAACCTCTGCGCTTTTCTGCTAGTGACCGTTGTGGGGCTCTCGGGCTTTTCCAGCATCGACTTGGAGCAGGCGCTGAATTTTGGATTTGACCGTTGGCAGCCCATCACCACGTATGCGTCTCAGGGTTTTATCACTTCGTTCACCGAAATGGTCAACGAGTTGCCCATTGAGAAGCCCGAAGACTATACGCCCGATGAGGCGCAGAGCATCGAGCAGGAGCTCGCCGCCGCCTACGACAGCACGTATGGCTCGAGCGAGCAGCGCGCGGCGGCCGTTGCCCAGTTCAATGAAATCAAGCCGACGATTGTTGCCGTCATGAATGAGAGTTTTAGCGATCTTTCGTGCTTTGAGCAGCTCCAGGCGGCCGGGTACACCGGCCCCGCATTCTACAACTCGCTTCCCGACACACTTGTTCGCGGCACCATGCTCGCTTCGGTCACCGGTGGCGGAACGGCAAACTCCGAATTCGAATTTTTGACCGGAGCGACAACGGCCTTTGTCGGATTAGGCAAGATCCCCTATCAGCTGTATCAGATGAATGGCGTCAACAGCCTGGCAAAGGACCTTAAAGAGCTTGGGTATACCGCTACCGCTATGCACCCGCAAAACCCCGTCAACTACCATCGAGATAAAATCTATCAGCAGCTGGGCTTTGGAGACTTTCTTTCAATCGGCGATTTCGAAGGTGCGCCCTGTTACCATGCCGGCGTATGCGACTACGCCACCTACGACAAGATACTCGACCTGCTTAGCGCCGCAGTTCATCTTTGACGTCACGATGCAAAATCACGGCGGCTACGACTATGGCACCGTTCCCGCTGAGGAGCTGACAAACTATTGGGTCGAGGGAGCCAGCGAGGGCGCCAATAGCGCGCTCAACACCTATCTTACCTGCATCAACGCATCCGACCGGGACCTCGAGTACTTTATCAACGAGCTCCGCAATATCGGCAGACCGGTTGTCCTTGTCTTTTTTGGCGACCATCAGCCGAGCGCCGCAACGACCCTCAACGACGAGCTGTACCCTCAGGAAGATACGGCAAGCCACGCTTTCCGTATCTATCAGTCGACCTATTTCGTCTGGGCTAACTACGAAATCGCCGGCAATACCGAGCTCAACGTCTACGCCACCGTCGGGGCAAACGAGATT
>CAVHBE010000194.1:0-8431 GCA_963634045.1 Methanobrevibacter smithii | reverse complement strand
AAAGAGCATTTTGACCAGATCATGGGCCTCGAGCCGGAATTTGTGCCCACCACCTCGGCCTCCCCTGCCGCCAGCGCAGCCCATAAGCGCGGCAATATTTGCTTCTTCGATATCGACGGAACGCTCGCCTGGCAAGACCCCAGGCTCGCCCAAGACCTTCCCGAAGACGAGCGGGACCTCTCCCCCTATCCCAACGAGGCGGTTTCGCAGGCAATCCGCGAGTTTGTCGCCAACGGCAATATGGCCTTTATCTGCACGGGACGCACCCTGAGCTGCATCCACCCCAAACTTCTTGAGCTGCCTTGGACCGGCATCGTCTGTCTTGCGGGCGGTTACGCCGAGATCAACGGACACGCAATTCGCGATCTGTCGATGACGCCCAGCATGCTGCAGCGTCTTGCCCCCTACCTTGAGCAATCGGGCGAGGTCATCCGCTTTGAGGGCCTCAACGGCGTCGTGCGCATGAGTGCCGATGCGCCCGATGCTCCCGGATACGCGCGCACCCTGGGCGACGCAGTCACGCAGCTGCAACATTACAGTGTCTACAAGATCTTGATGTCTACATCACTCGCCAACCACATCGCTCAAGATAAGGCACTTGAGCCGCTGCTGTGCTTTAACGAGCTCGAACTCGAGGTAACCGAAATCTCGCCCCGCGAATGCACGAAGCGCGGGGGCATCCAGTCTGTACTCGACGCCCTCGATCCCCACCACGGAACCGTATACGGCATCGGCGACGCCAGCAATGACGTCTCGCTGATGAACGCCGTCGATGTCGGTATCGCCATGGGCAATGCGCCGGACTATCTCAAGGATAAGGCCGATTACGTGACCGACACCGTCGATCACGACGGTGTCGTTGCGGCGCTCGAGCATTTTAGGCTGATTTAGGCGCGCTCCATCAAACGCACGCCCGTTGTCCTAAATCGCCAAAACTGCCGCGCCAAACGCCCTAATGTGGCAATATGTTGTCTGCATATTGCATCAACGCAACCTCAGAAAGAATGCGAGAACCCGTGTCCAGTCCGTTTACCAGCTTTTTAGCCCAGCACTTTGACCAGATTAACGCCTATCTGGCCACGTTCTTTGACGGACAGGCGACCTCTGCCGATATCGAGCGCTACCTGTACGCGCCGCTCTCGGCTTTTACGGCCAACGCCGGCAAGCGCCACCGCCCGCTTATCTGCATGCTCGCCGCAACCGCAGTGGGCGGTAGCTTTGAGAGCGCCCGCAGCGCCGCGGCAGCCATCGAGCATTTCCAGTCGGGCGCGCTGATCCACGACGACATCGCCGACAACGGACAGCTTCGTCGAGGCAAGCCCTGCATGCACCTTACCGAGGGCACGGGCCTTGCCATCAATTGTGGCGACCTGGCGCTCACCATGGTCACCAAGACGGTTCTCGACGACCCCACGCTGGAGTCCGACGTGAAGCTGCGCGTGCTCCACGAGCTTACCGAGATGATCGTCCGCACCATTGAGGGTCAAGCACTCGACCTGGGTTGGGTCCGTGACGGGCGCTTTGATATCTCGGTTGATGACTACCTGGACATGGCGACGCACAAGACCGCGTTTTACAGCGGAGCCACGCCGCTTGCCGCCGGAGCCATTATCGGCGGCGGCAACGATGAGCAAATCGAAGCGCTGCGCGCCTTTGGCCTGCACACGGGCCTTGCCTTTCAGATTCAGGACGACCTGCTCAACCTTGTCGGCACTAAGGAAGCCGCCAACAAGGACTTCCGCACCGACATCACCGAGGGCAAGCGCACGCTTGTCGCCGTACACGCCCTCTCTGATGAGCGCCACCACGACGAGGTCGAGGCGATTCTTTCCTCGGGCACCGATGATCCCGCGCAGCTCGCACGCGCCGTGGAGATCTTCCAGGAGACCGGCTCCATCGATTACGCCCACACTTACGCGCTCGACCTGACCGCTAAGGCCAAAGCGGCCATCGAGAACGTTGAGCTTGATCCGCACGCACGCGAGCTGTTCCTCTCCATGGCAGATTTCTTTGTGGAGCGCCTTAACTAACGGGGGTTATAAAATCTGTCAGCAGCGTATTTAGGCACAACTTGCTACACTGTTGAGTGCATGTTTATGCATCCCTTTGCGTTGTCTATCCGACAGACGCTCAAATAGTACGAATGGTACGCCGAAAGGGGTTCGTTCATGGAACCTATTACAACGGGCATGCAAGGAGCAGCCGTCGAGGACGTGCAGTCTCGTCTCCTGCAGCTCGGCTACACGATTTATGCCGCCGAAGTCACCGACAAGTACTTTGGAGCCACCACTGAGCAGGCCGTCAGCACCTTCAGGCTCGACAGCGGCCTTGCTGCCGGTCATGCCGTCGATATCCCCTGTTGGAGCGCCCTTGTAGACGCTTCGTATAAGCTGGGCGACCGCACCCTCTATCTGCGCATGCCCAATTTCCATGGCGCCGATGTGCAGGCCCTGCAGCGCGCTCTCAACGTTTTGGGCTTTGCCTGTGGCGAAGACGACGGCTACTTTGGTCCGCATACCGAGGCCGCCCTGCAGCAGTTCCAGGAAAATGTCGGCCTGTTTGCCGACGGCATGGCCTTCCAGGACACCTACGCCTACATCAACCGCCTGCACCATGTGTGGGAGGGCAAGCCCTCGGTCACCGAAGCCGAGTCCCGCATCGGTTTTGCTCGCGCCGCCAACGTGCTCGAGCGCTTCCAGATTGCCGTTATCGGCGAGGACCCCATCGCACGCAGCGTTGCGTCGCGCATGTGGAATATCGCCACGGCAACGACCGACAACAGCGGCATGATGCTCTGTGACTCCGAGGTCCCAACCGACGTTGACCTGGTGCTCGAAATCGCAAGCGACGAGCTGCCCGCCGACGCCGCACCGCGCGCCACGATTGCCCTCGCCGAGTGCCACAACCTGGCCCAGCGCATCCGCACCGCCAATGTCGCCGCGCAGCAGAAGCCGGCTCGCATTCGCATTGAGCTCACGGGCATGACGCGCTACAACGGCACCTTCACGGCCAGCGACGCGCAGACACTCGCCGTACGCCTGCTCGATGGCGTTTGCGATGCCCTCGCAGATTAGGTAAACTAAACGAGTTGCTTTTGGGCAACACCACACATTGGGACGTAGTTCAACGGTAGAACTCCGGTTTTTGGTGCCGGCTGTTGGGGGTTCGAATCCCTCCGTCCCAGCCATTAAAATTGAGCGCCCTGAGCCCATAACGGCCCAGGGCGCTTTCTTGTGGGCAAGCGGAGGGATTCGAGAACCCGCAAGGGTGCGGAGCTGAGGAAACGCGAAGCGTTTTCCAGCGCAGCACGCAAGGAGCGAAGCGACGCAGCGGGGCGCGGCCGCCGAAAAGGCGGACGCGGAATCCCTCCGTCCCACAGCCGGCACTTGGAGACGTTCCTAAAGTGCCGGCACTAAAGGAACGTCTCCAAGTGCCGGCCTCCCAAAAATCTACCTTTAAAAGACAGGCGCCCCAAGCCCATAAGGACCAAGAGCGCCTTTCATCTAGAAAATATCAGCCCAGTTCCGAAAAGCGACCCGCATGCGACAACCAAGTAGCCGCAGGCCCCGGGAGAGTGGGGACACCGGCTTAGGTTTATCGCGAGTTCCGCACGAACAGGAGGCCACTTAATGTGGCCTCCGTCGTGAGCAGGACTGTAGAGCAGGAAACCTAAGCCGGTGTCCCCACTCTCCCGGGGCCGAACGCCCTAGTTGTTGAGCATGCGGTCGAAGCTTCCCGAGTCGCCATCCCGATAGTCTGCGGTCATCAGAATCTCCTGCGGAATGCGCCCGCCCTCGCGCAGCACGTTGCGGAACTGCACGCGCGTAACCATGGGCAGATCCTTGATCGTCGCTGCCAGGTTCTGCGGCACACCCTGGTTGGCAGCCGCGGGCTCGCACTCTCCGCCGGCCTTCACGCGACGCTTATGCTCGGCGAGCATGGCGCGGTACATGCCGGCATGCAGGCGAATCTCAACCACATTGGCATTGCGAGCCTGCTCGACGATGCGCGCGCCCTCGCGATCGATATCGCCCACGTAGTAGACGTAGTTAAAGCGATAGCCAATCTCGGCCAGATAATCATCCAGTGCGTGCGAGACGCTCGCTTTGCAGCCGCCGCCAAAAATCACGCCGCCCACCTTGATGCCAAAGAGCTTGGCGTGCTTGCGGCCACGCAGCAGCTTGACGATCTCGTCGTAGGTGTCCAGGTTCTCGACCATAATGAACGGCTTGTCGGCTCCCAGCGTAAAGAAGCCCGTAAAGTGCACGGGGCGATTGGGGGCGACCTTGATCGCCTGCATGCTGATGCCCTTTTCGGTCATACGCCTGATCAGGCGCTCACCGTGCTTGCCGTCAAAAGCCTTCTCGTCGTTAAAGATCTGGTAGGCACGCTGGCGGCGCGAGGCAACCGGCGTATCGGCACCTCGGTTCTGCTCGATCCAAGCCTGGATGATTGCGATTTCCTCGGCAATCTTGCGGTTGGACATCTCGTTGTGCTGAGTGCGCTGCGGAGCCTTTTTGCCGTCCTTGCCCTCGACCTTTACGATCTGTGTCTGCTGCTCCTTGATCTTGGAGAGCGCCATAGGCGTGGGGACAACCTTGAGCAGCTGCCTGCCTAAAACGCGGGCAAGGGCAAACGCCGAGACCTCGCCGTGGGCGGCCGACTCGGGCTGCTGGGCAGCAGTATCTACTGCGGCAGACTCCGGCTTCTTCTGAGACTTGCGCTTAGAATCGCCTTGGGAATTGCGCTCGCGCTTCGGCATAGACGCCTGCTTCTGCGGACGATCGGACTTGCTCTCCTTCGCTGACTGGCGCTTAGGCTGCCCCGAAGAAACCTCGGCCTTCGCATCCTCGTTCTGCGGCGTGGTCTTCTCGGTTGCAGTCTCGGCATGGGAACTGCGGCCTCCACGATGGCGACGGCGGCGAGGCTTGCTCGACGCGCTCTGCTCCGTCTGCTCATCAGTAGGCTGCTGGCCCTTGGCCTCGGCATCAACCTCAAGCTGCGGCTCAACAGGCTTTTGCTCGCGAGCCACCGGCTCAACGGCCTTCTCGTCCTGGGTGGTCGAAACCGACTCGCCCTTCTCCTGACGCTTTACGGGATACGCACGTCCCGCAAAACCGCGGCCGGGACGACACGAACCCGGAGCCTTCTTGGCAGACTCCTCAACATCGTCTGCAACCTCAGAAGACTCTTCAACCTCACGCGCGGCATCCTGCGCTGCAGCCTTAAAGTGAGCACCGCGACGACGCTTGGGCTCTTGGGCCTCCACGGGCTTTTGCTCCTTCGTGGGCTTCTGCGACTCGGCAGCAACCTCGGTCTCAACAGCCTCGGCATCCGTCTCGCCCTTTCGAGCAACGGCGCGACGGAAGCGCTCCTGCTGGGCGCGGCGCTGTGCATCGCGCTTGCCGCCCCCGCCAAAACCGCCGCGTCCTGCCTTGGCCGTAAAGGCACGCACGACGTTCTCATCGAGCAACTCATCGGTATCGACATGCTCACGCGGAGCAGCTTCTTCCACAGCAGGCACGTCAGCGGAATCCTCGACGACAAAATCCTCGACGGACTCGGCAGGCTGCTCCTGGGCATCGCGGATCTCGGCATTGATGGTATAGAACGCCGGGCGCCCGTTAATGCCGCTACCCTCGATCTTGGTCACGATATTTGCCGCGATAAGCTCATCGCGCATCGCCTTGGTGTCACATTCCTTATCGACGGAGCGGAAAATTTGCGCCAGCGCGCTCGACTTGATCTTGAGCGCCTTGCGGCAAAGCAGGTCGTAGGCAACCAGCTTGGCACGCTCAGCAGAAAGCGATGTCTGGCTGCTCAGACGCTCAGCCAGGGCATCGACATTATTTTGGTTATCGGAATATACCGTCTTGGCCACGGGGCCCCTTTCATATGCACACATATACGTCTATATGGTACAACGCGCGCCCTTATCCACGCAAAACATCTGCGAGAGCACTCGAGCGTCACCCGCTTTTGCATGAAAAAAGACCGAGCCCGCGAAGTCGCGGACCCGGTCTTTCCGAGTCAAATGGATGGGAGATTCAACCCGTCCGACCGACTAGGCCTTGGCGGCCTCGGCGTCAGCGGGAGCCTCGGCGGCAGCGGCGCGACCGTACTCGGCCTTGCCCATCTCGGACCACTCGGGCTCCTCATCAGGCATGGAGCCAGCCTCCTTGCCGAAGAACTCCTTGAGACAGTTGACGGCGACGATGAGGCCCAGGACCATCAGCAGGACGGCAAAGACGAGCTGCAGGCCCTTGGTGGCGGCGACGGAGACGGCGGCCGTGGTGGCGGTAGCCGGGATGGTGCCGAAGAAGCCGTAAGCCTGGACGGCGGCCATGCAGCCCATGGCGCTCTGGACCAGCGAGGTGAAGGTGCAGCAGAGCAGGAAGGCGACGGGCACGTAGAGCATCCAACCCTTGCGGCCGGTGCACTTGCAGAACACGGCGAGGGTGATCATGGTCATGCCGCCGAGCAGCTGGTTGGAAGCACCAAAGAGCGGCCAGATGTTGGCATAGCCACCAAAAGCGAGGGCGAGACCGGGAAGCAGGGTGACGACCGTGGCGAACCAGGGGTTGCCGAGGACCTTCATGTAGCCGGCCTTGGACTCGATGGCCAGGGCGTCGTTGGTCTGGGCAAAGAACTCGGAGAACGAGGTGCGGGCGATGCGGGCGACGGCGTCGAGCGAGGTCAGGGCCAGAGCGGAGACGTTCATGGTCATGAAGACGGTAGCGAGCGTGCCGTCAACACCGAAGGCCTGCATACCGCGGGAGATGCCAGCGGCGAAGATCTGGAACGGGGTGGAAGCGACACCGGCGTTGAGGGCGCCGGTACCGGCGGTGTTCATATCGGAGAACATGATGCCGGCAACGATGATGGCAAGGATGCCGACGAAGGACTCGACGATCATTGCGCCGTAACCGACCTTGACGGCGTCCTGCTCCTTCTCGACCTGCTTGGAAGAGGTGCCGGAAGAAACGAGGCTGTGGAAACCGGAGAGAGCACCGCAAGCGACGGAGACGAACAGGACCGGGAACATCATGCCGGAGGCAGTGGAGAAGCCGGTGAAGACCGGAGCGGTGATAGTGGCCTGACCGTTGACGCCCAGGACGACGATGCCGAGGACAGCGCAGACGATCATGACGATCATCATGATGGAAGTGAGGTAGTCACGCGGGGTCTTGAGCATCTGGATGGGCATAGCGCCAGCGAAGACCAGGTAGACCATGACGACGGCGAACCACTGGAATTTATCCAGGTAAACCGGGAACTGCATACCGACGGCGAACATGAGAACCATGAGGACCACGCCGGTGACGAACTCGGCAGCGCCGGTGAGGTTGAACTTCTTCTGGGCCCAACCAAAGGCGATAGCGACGAAGGTGAACAGGATGGAGATGGTACCAGCGCAGCCGGCGGCATAGGACTTGGTGAAGTCGATGGCACCGGTAGCAGCACCAGAAGCGTCAACGGCCGGGGTGAACATGAACGTCTTGCAGACCATGTCGGTAAAGGCGGCGATGACGATGATGCAGAACAGCCAGCAGAACAGCAGGAACAGGCGACGGCCGGTCTTGCCGATATACTTCTCGATGAGTTGAGCGAGTGACTTGCCGTTGTTCTTCATCGAAGCGTACAGGGCACCAAAGTCGTGGACGGCGCCAAAGAAGATGCCGCCGACGAGGACCCAGAGCACGACGGGCAGCCAGCCAAAGGCCATGGCGACGATCGTACCCGTGACAGGGCCAGCACCGCAGATCGAGCTGAACTGGTGCGAAAACGCAGTGAAGGCGGAGACGGGCGAGAAGCTGTTGCCGTCCTTCATGCGCTTGGCCGGCGTGAGGGCCTCTTTGTCAACGCCCCACTTGTTGGCCAGCCAGCGGCCGTAGCCCAGATAGCCGCAGGCGAGCACCGCCGCGGCCACAACCATGAGCAAAACTCCGTTCATTACATTTCCTCCTCTAAAAAGAACTTCCCAGACATAAAAAATGAGGGCCGTCGGTTGCGCTCGACGGCCCTCATCTTTATCAGCCGCCCGTTATCGTACGGGCTAGCTGTATGTGCTAACCCGCATCAGATAATTACTACGCTGATAATGTTTAGCTGATGCGTGAACATGTCTAAGAAATCCTCTTCAATCATGATGTGAACGATCCGTGCGTGTTCACATCCCCCAGTGGTTGAGAAGGAGTATGAAACTTTAGTTACCTAAAGTCAACGCAAATATGTAATGAATTTTCAACTTTTTTGATTTTCTCGGTATAAAACGCCACTGACCTAGGACTTTACCCGACAAAAGTTTTTGCATGAGAGATGCCCCTGAGAGCCGCGGGAGCCGGGCGGCGCATATGAACTTTCCTGCTCTACAGTCCTGCGCAAGACGGAAAGCACATTAAGTGCTTTCCTTTGCGTGCGGAACTCGCGA
>CAVHBE010000193.1:0-2876 GCA_963634045.1 Methanobrevibacter smithii | reverse complement strand
CACAACACGCAGGCTGCCGCCTGGACGTATAAGAATATGGACCAGGCGCTCGCCACGATGAAGCGTATGGGCTTCTCCTACGATCTGGATCGCATGGTCAAGACCTGCAGCCCCGACTACTACCGCTGGGGTCAGTGGATCTTTGAGAAGATGTGGGAAAAGGGCCTGGTTTACCGCAAGAAGAACCCGGTCAACTGGTGCCCTAAATGCAAGACCGTTCTGGCCAACGAGCAGGTCACCGAGGGTAAGTGCTGGCGCTGCGGCACCGAGCCCGAGAAGCGCGACCTTGAGCAGTGGTACTTCAAGATCACCGAGTACTCTCAGGAGCTGCTCGACGACCTGGAGAAGCTCCCCGGCTGGCCCGAGCGCGTCAAGCAGATGCAGGCCAACTGGATCGGTCGCTCCGAGGGCGCCGAGGTCGACTTTACCCTGTGCGACAAGGACGGCGAGCCCATCGAGGGCGAGGAGGGTAAGATCACCGTCTTCACCACGCGAGCCGACACGCTCTTCGGTGTCTCCTTCTTTGTCCTGGCTCCCGAGTACGCCCGTCTGCATGAGCTCGTTGAGGGCACGGAGTACGAAGAGGCCGTCACCAAGATCGTCGAGGACTCCAAGCATATCTCTGCCGTCGAGCGTGCCCAGGGCACCCTCGAGAAGCACGGTGCCTTTACCGGCCGCTACGTGGTGAATCCCGTCAACGGCGAGAAGGTCCCCGTGTGGGTTGCCGACTATGTCGTTGCCGACTACGGCACCGGCGCCGTCATGGCCGTTCCCTGCGGCGACCAGCGCGACTTTGAGTTTGCCCGCAAGTACGACCTGCCGATCGTGCCGATCATCCTGGACGATGACGACCGCGCTGCCGTCGAGGCTAGTGGCGAGACCATCGATACCTTCCATGCCGAGACCGTCGACTGGGATTGCGCCCACGCTGCCGAGGGCACGCTCGTCCAGTCCGGCAAGTACACCGGCATGCGCGGCGGTAAGCACTCCGAGGGCGAGGCTGCCATCGTGGCCGACCTCGAGGCCATGGGCTGCGGCCGCCGCAAGGTCGAGTTCCGTCTGCGCGACTGGCTCATCAGCCGCCAGCGCTACTGGGGCAACCCCATCCCGGCCATCCACTGCGAGCACTGCGGCATCGTGCCCGTGCCCGATGACCAGCTGCCGGTGACGCTGCCCGAGAATCTGGACCTGGGTGCCGGCGAGACCCTCGCCGAGTGCAAGGAGTTCTACGAGACCACCTGCCCGGTCTGCGGTCGCCCGGCCAAGCGTGAGACCGATACCATGGACACCTTCACCTGCTCCAGCTGGTATTACCTGCGCTATACCGACCCGCACAACACCGAGCTGCCCTTCTCCCGCGAGGCGGCCGACCGTTGGATGCCCGTCGATAACTACATCGGCGGCATCGAGCATGCCATTTTGCACCTGCTCTACAGCCGCTTCTTTACCAAGGCACTGCGTGACCTGGGCCTGCTGAGTGTTGACGAGCCCTTCACTAACCTGCTGTGCCAGGGCATGGTCAAGGACGAGAACGGCGACACCATGTCCAAGTCCAAGGGCAACGTCGTGCCCCCGAGCTCGGTCATCGAGCCCTACGGCGCCGACACCATGCGTCTGGCGATCCTGTTTATCGCCCCGCCCGAGAAGGACTTCGACTGGGATCCCAAGGCCGTCGAGGGCGCTAACCGCTTCATTAAGCGCGCCTGGCGCATCGTATGGCAGCTCGTCCAGTCGGGTGACGCCAACGTGGCCTTCGACAAGTCCGTGCTCGACGAGACCGCGACGAAGCTCTACCGCGAGCGTCACCGCACCATTGCCAAGTGCACCGAGGACTTCGATCGCGGCCAGTTCAACACCGCGATCTCGGCCGTCATGGAGCTCGTCAACGCGGCGAGCGCCTACCTCAACGCCACCGAGGGCGCTGCCCGCGACAAGGCCCTGTGCTACGGCGTGGCCAAGGACATCGTGAGCGTCCTGGCGCCCATCTGCCCGTTCTGGGCCGACGAGCTGTGGCACGAGGCGCTCGGCTGCGAGGGCAACGCCTACACCGCCGCCTGGCCCGAGTTCGACCTGGCCGAGTCCATCGAGGACACGGTGCAGATCGTCGTCCAGGTGCTCGGCAAGGTCCGTGGCCGCATCGACGTGGCCCGCGATGCCTCCAACGAGGAAATGCAGGCTGCCGCCGAGGCTGCCGTCGCCAAGTGGCTCGAGGGCAAGACGGTCGTCAAGGCCATCTGCGTGCCTGGCAAGCTGGTCAACCTGGTGGTCAAGTAAGCGCTGCGCGCATAGCTGGCGTGAGAAGGCGAGGGGCGTTTCCGCGGGGAGTCGCCCCTCGCTTTGGTTATGGATACTTGCAACAGCACCCAATTATCCATTTCTTGTGGAGAACCTGTGCTCACGCTGACCTGCGGGTTTGTGTTGTGGTTGCACGTTTGCGCAGGTATTGGTATAGTTTGCTTGCAAATGAAGTTGTAATTGAAAGAAGTGGGGTTTCGGCCCCGCTTCTTTTTTGTATGGATGGAGGTGCCGCAATGGTCAAGACCAAGACCGAGCAGGCGATCATCGACGCGCTCGAGGCCGTCGCTCCCCAGCACGATGTCGACATCGTCGATGTTGAGCTCGTGGGTGCCACCAAGGCCCCCTGCGTGCGTGTGCGTATCGAGGGTGCCGAGGGTCAGAGCCTGTCGCTCAATGACGTCACGGCCAATACCAAATGGGTCGGCGATGTGATTGAGGAGCTCGACCCCATTTCTTCGAGCTATACGCTCGAGGTGTCGAGCCCGGGTATGGCGCGCCCGCTGCGCCGCCCGCGTGACTTTGCCCGCTTTGTGGGCGAGAACTGCGAGCTCACCTCCACAGCCACCGAGGGCCGTCGC
>CAVHBE010000192.1:0-7092 GCA_963634045.1 Methanobrevibacter smithii | reverse complement strand
GTTCCCGACCCTGCCCGTCGGCGTTTTTATGTGGATTATCAACGCGGTTCTCGTCGTCTTGGGCTTTATCTTTTTGGAGCGCAAGGCAATCCTGTGGAGCGTCTTCGCCTCGTTTGCGCTTTCGGCCTATGTTTCGCTGTTTGAGCTTTTTATTCCGACCGATGTCTCTCTGACGGGTGATATGTGGCTCGACCTGTGCTTTGCCGTCATCTTGCCGGCGCTCGGCAGCGCTATTGTCTTTGATATCGGCGCCTCGACGGGCGGCACGGACATTCTTGCCATGATCCTCAAGCGCCGCACGACGCTCGAGATTGGCCGCGCGCTGCTGTTGGTTGATATCGGCATCGTGGCCATCGCGGCCTTTTTGTATGGCCCGCGTGTCGGTCTGTATTGTGTGCTCGGCCTGTTTGCCAAGACGCTTGTGGTCGACAAAGCCATTGAGAGCATTCACCTGCGCAAAGTCTGCACGGTCATTTGCTCCGAGCCCCTTAAGGTCGAGGAGTTTATCGTCAAGCATCTCAACCGTACGGCGACCATCAGTCGCGGCTACGGTGCCTTCTCGGGCAAGTGCGTGACGGTGATCATGAGCGTGCTGAGCCGTCGCGAGGCCGTGCAGCTGCGCCGTTATGCGCGCGAGGTCGATCCGGGTGCCTTTATCACGATCGTCGACAGCTCCGAGATCGTCGGCAAGGGCTTCCGCGGAACGAACTAGCACAGACGTATTCAACGAACCGCCTGCTGGCGCCGTGTATCTTGCAAATCGGTCATCTTTGAGTATTTGACTCCACATTGGGCAATAATGATGCTAAAGACATCGTTTGCGATCCAAGTGATTTGTTCAAGATACGAAGGGATGATTCTATGTTCTGCTCGCAGTGTGGCGCCCCCATGGGCGATAACGACAAGTTCTGCGGCGTGTGTGGTGCTCCTAATGCCGGTGCCGCTGGCCCCGCTCCCCAGGGACAGCCTCAGCCCCAGCAGTTTGTTCCGCAACCGCCCGTGGCGAATGCGCCAAAGGGCTGTGTGGCTCAGGCGTTCCAAGATATGACCAAGACTCCGGGTGTGCTTCAGCGTGTATGCCAAATCGCGTTTTTGCCGGCGCTGATTTGCGTTGTGTCGGTGCTCGTGTTGTTTATTCCCGTTATTGGCGGCATTGCGGCTGCCATCGGCTTTTTGGCAGCTTGCATTGCGAGCGTGTGCGGTTCCGGCTTTGGCATCGAGTGGGGTCGCGATCTGTCGCTTAAGATCGATGACGGCATGGATCGTCCGCTGATGCGTTCCACGTCGTTTGGTCTTGGAGTCTTTTCGAACGTTATTTCGGTCGTGCTCGAGGTTATCGCTGCCATTCCCGTTATCGGTGTAGTGCTTTCGCTGGTGGAGGGCGTGGTAATTGGCGCTGCGGGCTCGTATTCTTATTACGGCTCTTATGCGCTCGAGGCTGCGCTGTTTGGCTCGCTTGGCCTGCTTGTCCTGGCGCTAATTGCCTCGGCGATTCTGGGTGTCTTCTTTAAGATGTTCGCCGACATCGCCGTGATGCACTTTGCGGTGACCGGGCGTGTCGAGAGCGCGTTTTCGCTCGATAAGGTCTGGGCGGCGTTTAAGCACAACAAGACCAAGCTGTTCTGTGCTTCGTTCCTTCCCGAGTTTTTGACGGGCCTGGTCGCCAACGTTGTCACATGGATCTTGACGGTCGTCTTTGGCGCCATTGCCTCTGTCGGTATGTATAGCTACTACTATCGTCCTACGGGTATTGAGGCAATTGTTACCGGCGGTGGCGTCACGCTCGCGCTGTTCCTGGTGCTGGTCGCTTTCGTCACCGTATTTCTTACGGTCTTTGGCAAGATGCTCAAGCACCGTGTCGTTGGCTATTGGGCCGCACGCTATGCAAGCGAGTGGGCCGATGAGGATAAGGACGACGTCCTGACTTTTGTGTTGCCCTTCGAGAAGAAGTCCACCCCTTCGGGTTACGGTGCTCCGGATGCTTCGCCGGCACCTGCACCCGCTCCCGTGACCGAGCCTGAGCCGGCGCCCGAGCCTGAGACGGCATCTGAGTCCGAGCCTGCACCTGAGCCTGAGCCTGAGCCGGCACCTGCACCTGAGCCGGCGTCCGAGCCAAGCTCCGACGAGGAACCTCAGGACGAGTAGCCACGCCGCCTGCTATTTGGGGACGGGGTAGAAATGGTAGAAATAGCGCTTGAAGAATGAGCGGGGGCGGACGTTTCGATACGTCCGCCCCCGCTCTGCTTTAGCCAGGCTGTTATGGATGGGTGTGACGACTACTCGTCGTGCTTCTCCTCGCGGCGTGCAGCAGCGCGTGCGTCGTGGATGCCCTTGATCGCGGCATGGCGAGCCGTTCGGGCATCATGGATGGCGTCGCGAGCCTCGGCGGTCGTCGCCTTGGCAGAGCGCAACTTGGCGGCCAGATCGGGGTTGGTTTCGGCGACCGCGGTAATCGCGGGGCCGTCGAGCTCCTCTTGCGTGGGCTCGGCCAAAAAGTCGATAGCATACTGGGCGGCCACCATGGAGCCCTTGGCCAGCACGCTCTCGTCGATCTTGTAGAAGCAGGAATGTTGGGCGTACGTGGCGCCAATCTTGGGATTGCGCGTACCTACAAAGGCGAGCACGCCCGGTACGCGACGCAGGTACTCCGAAAAATCCTCGCCCGAAAGCGTGCCGCGATAATGGCCTTGGCCGGTGGGGCCCAGGCACTTGATTACAGCCTGACGGCAGCGCTCGCTCGAGGCGGCGTCGTTTTCGACCTTGTAGTTGGCGATGGTGTAGTCGGTGAGCTCTGCCTCGGCGCCCAGAGCTGCCGCGGTATGCTCCACGATGCGGCGCATGAGCTCCGGCATTTCCTCGTGGGTCGAATCGCCGTAGGTGCGCACTGTGCCGGCGAGGTAGGCCGTGCCGGCGATAACGTTGCGCGCGGTGCCGCCGTGCAGCTCGCCGACGGTGATGACAGCCGGCTCGTAGGGGCTGATCTCGCGCGAAACGATGGTTTGCAGGGCGTTGACGATCTCGGCGGCAACCATGACGGCGTCGTGACCTCGCTGGGGCATGGCGCCATGGCACGAGGTGCCGCGGACGTCGATGCGGAACCAGTCGGTATTGGCCATGCGCGGACCGGGCTCGCAGCTCACGGTGCCGGCGTCGACCTCACTCCAGATGTGCGCGGCGTAGGCGCCATCGACGCCGTCGAGCACACCCGTGCCGATCATGAGCTTAGCGCCCTGGCCGTTTTCCTCGCTGGGCTGGAATACGATGCGGACTTCGCCGTGGATGTCGTCGGTTATATGGCGCAGGATTTGCAGCGTTCCGAGCATCATGGCGATATGGCAGTCGTGGCCGCAGGCGTGCATGCAGCCCTCGTTGACGCTGGCGAACTCCTCGCCGGTCTGCTCGGTGACGGGCAGGGCGTCGATGTCGGCGCGCAGCAGGATGCGGCGGCGTGGCGTGCCGTCCTCGCGGTAGGCATCCGGCGCGGTACCGCGAAGCGTTGCCACCAAGCCGGTCTTGAGCGGACGCTCGTAGGGGATATTCATGGCGTCGAGCTGGTTGGCGATGTCGGAGGTCGTGCGCTCCTCGGCAAGGCTCAGCTCCGGGTGCTTATGGAAGTGCCGGCGCTGCTTGATGATATATGGTTCAAACTCGGTAGCGATATCTTTGATGGCTGCGGTGACGTCGTCAGCCGCGCGAGCCTCGGTCGCCGCCATAATCTGCTGTGCCTTGGTCTTCGTCATGGTCGATTTGCTCCTTGCTGGGTTGATCGCAAAATCGTACAGGCTCTCTCCAGTATGCCACCTGCCGCTAGGGCTGGTAAAGTTGCCGTTTGCCGCTTGGGGTTTTGTTACAAGGGCGGGGGAGTACACTCGGGGGTGTTGAATTTCCTGCCAGAGATGGGGATGCCCATGCAACATATCGATCGGATTATCCGCTCCAAGAACGTCTTTACCGCGCAAGACGGCATCGATACCGCCCGCGAGCTGGCGATTGCCATCGCAGGCGACCGTATCGTCGCAGTCGGTGCGCCCGATGACGTGATTGCCGCCGCGCCTGCCGCCACGCCGGTTATCGACTACGGCGAGCAGTTTGTCTGCCCCGGTTTCCATGACGCTCATCTGCACTTCTTCCATACCTCGGTCGGTTCCTCGCCGTACATGCTCATGGATATGGGCACGTCCGAGGCGGCGCTGGTGCAACATGCGCTCGAGTTTTCCCAGGATCTGCCTAGTGACGCTTGGGTTGTGACGCAGGGCTGGCGCGATTACCGTTGGGATCCGCCCGAGCATCCTACCAAGGCGTCGCTCGATGCGGCATTCCCCGATCGTCCCTGTGTTATGTATTCGGGCGACGGGCACACGCTGTGGCTCAACAGCCGCGCACTCGATGCACTCGGCGTCACGCGCGACAGCGAGCCACCAGCGGGCGGTAGCTACGACAAGGACGCAAACGGCGAGCTCACGGGTATTGCTCACGAGGCGGCTGCCATGCAGCTGCTACCGCGCTGCCTTGAGTGGCTGGGCGAGGATCGCATCGCAAGCGCTTACGCCGATCAAATGAGGCGGATGGCCGAGCAGGGCATCACCTCGATATGCGATATGTCGCTCATGCCCATGCCGGGCTGCGATTTTATCCGAGACGACGTCTACGACAAACTGCAGGCAGCCGGCAAGTTGGGCATCCGAGTCCATTTGTTTCCCACGCTGCTGGATGACCAATCGCGCTTGGAAGAGCTGCAGGTACGTTACGCGAACAACGCGCTGCTTTCGGCGCCAGGCTTTAAGCAGTTCTTCGACGGCGTGTCGAGCGAACACACGGCCTATCTCACCGAGCCCTATACCAACCCGCGCTTCCCGGGCGATCAAGGTCGCCTGACGGTTCCTGCCGAGCGCATGCGCAAGCTGGTTCTGGCGGCCGCGGAGCGCGGCCATACCGTGCGCATCCACGTCATCGGCGACGGTGCGATTCATGCCGCGCTGGATATCTTCGAGGAGGCCGCCGACCTGTACGGCCTGCCCCAGCACGGCCATAACACGCTCGAGCACCTGGAGAACCTCTTGCCCGAGGACATCGATCGTCTACGCAAGCTTAACGTCGTTGCCTCGAGCCAGCCCTGTCACATTACACTCGACCCGGGCGGCCCCGAGCGCGATCTGGGCCTGGAACGCAGCCGCATCATGTGGCCGTTTGCGACCTATAAGCAGCGCGGCATCCGCCAAGCCTTCGGCACCGATAGCCCCATCACAGCTGTTACAAGCATGAACGTGCTCTACACGGCTATCACGCGCCAGGATCCCAAAAGCCACTGGCCCGAGGGCGGCTGGTTACCGAGCGAGCGCATCGATGCAGCAACAGCCCTGCGCAACTACACCCTGGGCAGCGCCTATGCAGCGGGCGACGAGCAAAACCTCGGCAGCTTGGAGCCCGGCAAGTATGCCGACCTGGTAGTCCTGGACCAAAACCCGCTCACCGTTGACCCCCAAGAGCTCCAGGCCACCAAGGTTCAGGCCACCTACCTGGCAGGTAACTTGATTTACGAGCGCTAAGTATTCATGCCGTACCGTTAAGCGCGGCTCGGGCAGCCTATTTTGGGATAGCGCTCGAGCCGCGTTTGCGTTTTGGTGGGGATCCGCCATGAGCGTCCCTGCTCTGTTGGATTTGGGTGCGGGGCGGAGGTGCTGCTGCCCCGCGCTCAATTTGGACACCAGCAATGCTATCTCTTGGTGTTTTGCATACTTCCCATTACAGATTGCATAAAAAGGCTGGGATGTCCTTCCTGATCCTGATGTACCCCCGCCCGTGCCGTGCAAAAAACGGAGTATTCAGCACCGCGAGCTCTGCCGGTGCCGCTGCGGCTGAGTAACGTTGCGGAGATTGACGTCATTTTGGGCTCCGGTACGGCGCGAAGCATGCCTTTTTGTCCTGGCGGGGTTTGTCTGCCGACTCAAATCGCCGGTCGAAGGCGTCCTTGGGACCAATATGGTGTGTCCGGCGTGTATGCAGCCGTCCTGGCTTGCTGAATACTCCCAAAAATGCACGGCGCTCCCCAGGGGACCCGTGCGCGCAGCGAAAACCATGCCCATGTCGCTATCCGCATCGCCATTTTGCTGCACTGACTTTTCTGAATGCCGGGCCCTAGTTAGTCAACCTGGCTCCCGGGGCGGACCGGAGGGCATGAAGTTTGTCGCGAGTTCCGCACGCAAAGGAAAGCACTTAATGTGCTTTCCGTCTTGCGCAGGACTGTAGAGCAGCAAACTTCATGCCATCCGGTCCGCCCCGGGAGCCACTGCTAAGTTATCCCCCGGCATTCAGAAAATCTAAGTGCCAAAAAATAAGATTTTTTGACTCCGTGTTGTATAACCCGCCATTCGTGGGTACCATTCAACGCGTACGCAAACAAAAAAGGGTTAATTCGCGTGGTATAACCGCGCGGCCCAAAAAGGAGGAGACAAGCATGTCGTCTTTGAAGCCGCTTGCAGATCGTGTTCTGGTCAAGCCCGACGAGGCCGAGCAGAAGACCGCTTCTGGTCTGTATATTGCCAGCAACGCTCAGGAGAAGCCGCAGCGTGGCACCATCGTTGCCGTGGGCGCCGGCAAGGTCAACGACAAGGGTGAGCGCATCCCCATGGACGTCAAGGTCGGTGACGTTGTTATTTACGGTAAGTTCGGTGGCAATGAGGTCAAGGTCGACGGCGAGAAGTATCTGCTGATGCGCGCCGACGACATCTACGCTGTCGTCGAGGCCTAGTCTCGTCAGAATCTCTGATTCGTCTTTGAACGCGCCCGCCGCATAGGACTCGGAAGCGGCGACGCGAGTCACATTTCTTTTGGAGGATTACCTACCATGGCAAAGAACATTACGTTCAACACCGATGCCCGCGCCAAGCTCGCAAAGGGCGTCAACACTCTGGCCGACGCCGTTACCGTCACCATGGGCCCCAAGGGCCGCTACGTTGCGCTGCAGCGCACGTTCGGTGCTCCGACCATCACCAACGACGGCGTTTCCGTCGCCAAGGAGATCGAGCTCGAGGACAACATCGAGAACATGGGTGCTCAGCTGGTGAAGGAGGTCGCCACCAAGACCAACGACAC
>CAVHBE010000191.1:0-6052 GCA_963634045.1 Methanobrevibacter smithii | reverse complement strand
CCCAAGGGGAAAGTCCACAGGCGTGGGAGCGGACCACGTTCCGCTTGCCTTTGTGTGTACCACCAGGCGCGAGCGGCCATTGTCGCCGTAGCGCACCGAGGCGATACGGAACAGGCATTCTACGCCGGTAATCATTGCCAGCTTCATGTGGGCTTCGCTGAGCACGCCAGCAAACAGCACGTTGTCGCTCGAGGGCTTGATGCCGCCACGCTCGTCCTCCGACACGCCGGCAGAATTGGCGTTCGGGTCCGCAACGGCGTTTGTTGCCTGACCGATATAGGTGTACTCATACATCGGCGCGGCGTTTTCGTCGTTCTCTATCAGCGCATGGACGAAATGCTCGATCTGTCCCGTGTCGTCGCTTTCTGCATCCGCCTCGAGCTCAATGCGCGTGACCGCTTGATCCCAATCGCGCACGACAGGCGCGGCGTTTACGGCAGTAGCCTTAACCTCGGCGCGTGCGAGCAGTTCGGCGTTGGTGACGATGGTGGCCGATGCGATAAATTGCGGCACACCACCCGCCTCGGCGTTGCCGGCCGAGCCGAAGCAGGCATCCAGCGTATAAGGCGTATCTCCATCCAATGCGAGCTCAGAGCGCTGGAGCACATACTGGTCGCCATTGTTCACCGACATATTCCACGAATCGATGAGTGTGGGCCACGACCCCGACCAAGCCTTGGTGGTCCACTTGAACATTACGAACTGGAGTATTACATCGACATCGACGTCTGCACCTACACGCAGTCGCGGAAGCTGGTGTCCATTTGCCTTTTCGTACCCAATGAACAGCGTGAGGGATGCGGCGCCGCGCACGGCAGACGAAGCGACGCCTGCAACGCCGGCGCCAAAGGTGACGGCAAGCCCGATCTGGATGGTGAACGAGCCCGACGTGTTTGAATAGTCGAGCGAAATGTTTTTAAAAAACGCCGCGCCGCTGCCGTGCGTGTGGGCACCCACGGCGAGCGCCAGTTTTGCCAGCACCCAGGGGTTGACGTTTAGGAAAAATGGCACCGGTCCTAGGGTAAACTGCTCGGTCCAATTGAGGTCGGTTCTTACCTGGAAGAGGGCCTTAATATTGCCGTATGCGGGGTCGTTGTTGTTACCCCAGGTTTTGCCCACCCAATCGTAGGCGAGCGAGCCGTACAGCTGTGTGGCGATATCCATCGTGAACAGCGGCGTGCAATGGTGGCGAAGGAGCTTGGTGTTTCTTGGATCGGTGCCCGAACCGGCACTCATCCTCTTGTACTGATTCCACTTCCCCTCCATCTCGTCGAGGTAGCGGTTTGCCTGCTTGGCGCCCGACTCGCGCGGCGATTTCTTCCAGTATTCCGGATCAGGGTTGCCCGAATCGTTCATATAGCTAGCTGGTTTGTACCCTCCGCCAAACAGCACGTATCCAGCAAACGAGAAATCGAACAGAATGGGAAATGTGGGCATCCAGCACGTGAACTTATTGCCGCCGATACCGGGAAACGCCGCGGGGAAATCAAACGGAGTGATCTCTTGGTCCATGGTGGTGGGAATGATGGTGGTCGAGCCCGATTCCGCCTTTGCGGCCGGCGCGGTGACAACGGCCATAGGGGATGAGAACGTGTAGGTTTTGCCCTGGTAGTCGAGCATAAAGCGCAGCTTGCACCCTTCCTCCAGAAGGCCCGAAGCTGCATCGAGGAACGTGTCTTCAAGCGTGAACGTCGCCAGATTATCCGCGCCCGATGCGCTGGCCTTGATCTGGCCGATCTGCGTGACGGTTTCGGTTGAGCTGCCCGCAGCGGGCATCACTTTATTGATATGCAACGTTGCCTGCCCGCCCTGCGGCAGATGAGCCTGCACGGTAAAAGCGTGCGTGTCGGGCTGGTCGTTTGCTGCTTCGTCCGCTGGCATTGCCATAAACGTGGCGTCGGCGTACTGGATGTCCCATTCGTCGAACGTGAGCTGTCGAAAGTACGGCTCGCCATCGGAGAGCGGACGTGTGGGTGCGGTAATAGCGGTGCCGCCCTGGATACGCGCAAGGGGAATCTCGACATCGCGGTAGCCTGCCATGCTAATGGAGATGCCGCCGTTAAAGTCGTACGCGTCGAGAAGCGTTGCCTCGTCCACGTAGCCTTCCGAAAGAGGGGCGACCTCAAAGATGGCCGTGCCTTCGTCATCGGTCGTGGCGGTGAGCTGCTTGCCTGCGGCATAGCGCGATATGAGCGTGACCTGGGCACCCGTGATGGGCGTATTCTTGTTGGCGACGTCGACCACGACCACACCAAACATGGTGCGCGAGAGCACCAAGACCTTGAAGGGATCATCTTCGTCGGCGTATGCCTCGGCGGGGGCGAACGGCAATATGAAGGCGTTTGCGCTTCCCGGCACGCGCGGCAACATAATGCTCGCCAGCGAGGACGCTCCGGCAACAAGTAACGAACGGCGATCAAGCATCTTTGGCTCCCATCCCGCAGGTATCGGTGGAAATAATCCAATTTTGCGAGAAGGCATCCTGTCACGGTAGTGTCGTTCGATGGCCAAAATGTCCAATTTGAGCGAGCGAAGCGCCGGGGCTCCGGAGCGCGCATGCTGCGCTAGACAGTCTGGCCGCTAACGCAGCATATGCGCGACCAGTTCGGTGCGCGTGCCGATGCCAAGCTTTGCATACACACTGGATAGGCGGTTTTTGACAGTGCCCGGCGATACTCCCATATGGCGTGCGATTTCGGCGTTGGTCCATCCGCGGCAGGCGAGCATGGCCATGGTGAACTCCGTGGTCGTCAGGTCGTCAGCCACGTCCTCGCCCGAATCGGGGTTGTGGATGCGCCGCCAGCCGTAGCTGAATCGATACGTGATTTCGATAATGCACGCGAAATCGTCAGGGTATTGCGATTTTAAGCATGCCTCGATAAGCCCCTGTAAAAGGCCGTGATGCTCGCCAATGAGCTCAATAAGGCCGTCGGGGCGCGCAATGTTCCAAGCAACTCCGAAGTGCGTTTTTGCGGCGCCGATGTCCTTGAGGCTCATGCATGCCATGGAAGCTGCCAGGTGCAGGAATAGTTCCGAGATGGGATAGCTTCCCTGTTTCATAATCAGGGCGTTTTCCGCCATGCCTAGGCTGCGGCCGTATTCGCCGCGCAGATACAAGGCGTGCGCCATCACGTAGCTGGCGAACAGGCGCAGGCCTTCGGGCAGATGCGCCGCAAGTGGATAAAACTCTTCGGCAGAATACGGGGAAGGCAAGTGCAACAGGACGCTCGCGGCCGAGGCGAACAGGATATGCGTGGCGTGGATGGCGGGCGATTCTTTGTCGGCTGGCGTATCGAGGATGCCCGCAAGGCACCGACGGGCGTCGGCGATACGGTTGAGCGACAGGCTGGCATATCCGCAGATAAAGCATGCGGAATAGCGCGGTGCGGGATCGGTGGCGTCAAGATAGGGGCGCGCCGTCTTGGCAGCGAGGGTGGCCTGTCCGCGAAAGTACAGCGCTTCTGCCGTGGCGATGGCGCGCGAATCGGGGTCGGAAATGCCTGCAACCGCAGCGTCAATCTGCCCCGGCACAAAGGCGGTGCACATCAACGGCATGGGAACGCATGGGTAGCCATCGCAGTCCATCTTCCATCTCCCAACAGCTGGCAACAATGCAGCAATTGTACCCCTGTTGCTCGGGACCCCTTTTGTTTTACTGTTCGGTTGACGCTGCGGATCGTTTTGGAAGGCTTACGAGCATGGTGGTCCCGTTCTCGGAACTTGCTTCGACCTCTACAGCGCCACCGTGAAGCGCTGCAATCTCCCAAACGAGCGCTAGCCCGAGTCCTGCGCCGCCGTATGCCCTGCTGCGGGATTTGTCTAGACGAAAGAACGGCTGGAAGATGCTCTCACGGTACTGCTTGGGTATTCCCGGGCCCTGGTCCTCGACTCGCAGGAACACGTGGCTGTCGTTGTCGCAGATGGAGGCGTTGACAGTCGAGCCGGAGCGGCTGTAGCGGATAGCGTTTTCGACCAGGTTGAACACCAGCCGGTACAGCAGCGTGTCGCTCCCGATTACTAAAGCGTCTCCAGCACAATTGAGGGCTATGCCTTTATTTTCGGCAAGTGGTGCAAGATCGGTGAGGATCTCTTCGGACAGGGGACCGAGTTCAACATCGTCCTCGCAAGGAACGCTGCGGAGCTCACTCATCTCGAGCAATACCTTGGTCATTCGAGACATGCGCTCGGTTTGTTCTTGTAACAGGCCGAGCAGCTCGGCTGTTTCGGGTTGCAAACCGGAGTGCTCGGAGATGAATAGTTCAATCTGTGCTTGCATAAGGGCGAGCGGGGTGCGCAGCTCGTGTGCGGCGTTGCCGGTAAACTGACGCTGTGCAGAGAACCCTTCGCCAAGACGGGCGATCATATCGTTGAAAGAGGCGCTGCATCGTTGTAGCTCGGTGGGCACATCTTCACTGAGTCTGATTTCGCTTAGGTTGTCAGGCTGCACACGCTCAACCTGGGCTGCAAAAGCCCGTAGCGGTTTGAGCGCACGGCCGCTCACAAAGTATGCCAGCACGCCGTCAAGGAGTGTGACTCCAGCCGTGATGCACCAGGTTGTCGTGCCAAAAGACTCCTGTGCGTCGTTTACGACGATCGTGACCTTGTCATCGGGGGTCGCTTTCGTTGGGTCGAACGCCTGGGGCGAATCTTCGCCGGTTGCGTTAAAGGCCGAGATGTTGCTGCCGATGGCATCCATGTAGCGCATGCCCGTATAGCCGACCAGGCAGTTCGTCAGCACGCACGCTGCGCACGTCAGCAGTGCCGTCATAATCGTTATGCGCCATTGCAGCGAAAGCCCTTTCATTCGCCATCCTCCATAGCGTAGCCCTCTCCAATCCGATTGCGAATCGGGTCGTATCCCAAAGCGCTGCGTAGCTTTTTGCGGAGTGACGAGATGTGAACGCGGGTTGCGTTGCTAAAGCTGTTCACGCTGCTATCCCAAACGTGCTCGATAAGCTCCTCTTGACTTACCGGACGCCCCTGATTAAGCATCAGGTATTCCAAGATTCCCGTTTCCTTGCGTGTAAGAGATAAAGCCTCGCTGTCCACGGAAGCGATGCGCGCCTTGGTGTCAAAGCGGAGCTTTCCACAGGTTAATACTATGTCGCTTTGTGCGAAGCGCCTGAGGGTAAGGCTGCGGATCCTTGCCGCAAGTTCGTCCAGATGAAACGGCTTGGTAAGGTAATCGTTGGCGCCGGCATCGAGTCCGGCGACTTTATCGGATACTTCGCCACGCGCGGACAGAATCAGTACCTTGGTCTCGCAGTCGGTTTTCCTAAGTTCCCTGAGCACGGTCATGCCGTCGACATGGGGAAGATTGAGGTCGAGTACCACGAGGTCAAAGACTTCGACGCCCAGCAGGTCGAGCGCCTCCCGTCCATCGTGGCAGCAGTCGACGCTGTACGCCAAGTTTCGCAAGCTGCGTGCGATCGTGTCGCACAGCGCTCGCTCGTCTTCGACGATCAAAATACGCATAACAGTCTCCTTGCACATTCCAAATCGCGCTTAACACGGATTTTATAGTCGATATGGTCCAATGGTCGCGTAACGAAAGGAGTGGTCGAGTTGTTCAAAGCGGTAAAACCCATGGTACAGGTCGCTTTGTTGATCGTCGGAATTGCCATGGTGTGCTTTGGCGTTATGCGTGGCGAGGCGGATGCCGTGCTGGCCAAAGCGATTAGGCTGTGCTTGGAGTGTATCGGAATTGGATAAAAGAGAAAACACTGCGTCGCATGTTTTGGCTCGATTTCGCGGATTCATTCAGGCGGCGGCGACGCTGGTCACCAATATTCACCTGCCAAACTTTGCCAAAGGAAGCATCTATCAAGGCGCGGGAAAAACAGTCTGCGTACCTGGACTTAATTGCTATTCGTGCCCCGCGGCATCGGGTGCGTGCCCCATCGGGTCGTTCCAGTCGGTGGTAGGTTCATCCAAGTTCAACTTTTCTTACTATGTTACCGGTACGCTCATTTTGCTCGGCGTGCTGCTGGGACGCTTTGTATGCGGCTTTCTGTGCCCGTTTGGCTGGCTGCAGGAGCTGCTTCATAAGATT
>CAVHBE010000190.1:4753-8812 GCA_963634045.1 Methanobrevibacter smithii | reverse complement strand
GCCGTACCCGAAACCATCCACGTAGGTGAAGCCGACCTGTTTAGCGTGCTCTCAAATGCCTTGGAAAACGCTATCACCGCCGCAAGCACCGCACCCCAAGGAAAGCGATTCGTCGACTTTGACCTGCGATTAGAGGACGGCCAGCTGCTGCTGTTAGTTTCCAACACGTTTGACCGCGCGCCGCGCATGGTCGACGGCATGCCCGTAGCCGGGCACACCGGACACGGCTTTGGAACCAAGAGCATTAAGCTTGCCGTCGAACGCATGAACGGCAACTGCCAGTTCCGCATTAACGGCGATCGGTTTGAGCTGCGCGCTGTGATGTAGAAGTGCGGCGCCGATCTCGAGGCGCGCCTTGCCCGCCAGACAATCGCTCGCCGGCGCCAATCCGCTACAGCGGAGCGGCTGCCGGGGTCAGCTGCTTGATGTATGCCCACATGCGCTGCTTGGCGGCCTTGTCGGTGAGTGCCGCCTCAAAGCCGTCGAGCGCGAGCACGCGGCGGCCCTGCACATGGGCGACCAGGCCGGGCTTGAGCATAGCGGTATCGAAGTCGTCGATTGCCACAAGCATGTCGGCATAGGTCTCGCGCATGGTATCGGCCGCGCGATCGTCCAGCAGCAGAACCGCCTCGGGGTCCAAAGCCTCAAGCGCCTCACGGAACAGTTCGCACGGCAGAGTCTCGCCCACCGCGACCGCTCCGTCACCCACGCCGGCGACGCTTGCCAGCACGCAAAAATCCTCGGGCGCGTAGCCGATGGCCCCAAGCGCCTTGCGCAACGCCGCGCCATCCGGGCCGGCGGCAAGCTCGCCACCCGAACGCTCGGCCTCGTCCAAATCGCCTTTGACCAGCACGATCGGCGAGCACGCGTTGCCCGCGATACGCACGCCACGACCCGCAAGCGATGCGAGCTCCTGCTCGGCCGCCTGGGCGATGGCTTCTTTTTTCTGGCTTTGTGACGTGGGCATGCGCTCTCCAATCGTTTGCGTGCCCACCATTATATAAAAGAGCTGCCCGCGAGTGGTTGCTTTGCGGGCGGCTGGGTATAAGCACGGTCGTACTGAGTTTTACGCGGCCGAGCCGCGTCGCATTATGGAGGTCACCATGGCTGACATTAAGCAGATTACCCCCGAGAACTTCGATTCCGTCGTTAACGGCAGCCTTCCCGTGCTGGTTGATTTTTGGGCACCGTGGTGCGGTCCCTGTCGTTCGCTCTCGCCCATCGTTGACGAAGTGGCCGACGAGCTGGCCGGCAAACTTGTCGTCGCCAAATGCAACGTCGACGACAATCAGGACCTGGCCATGAAGTTTGGCGTCATGAGCATCCCCACGCTGGTTGTATTTAAGAACGGCGAGGAAATTGACCGCTCCGTTGGCGCGCTGCCCAAGGCCAGGCTGCAGGCGCTGCTTGAGAAGCACCTGTAATACGCCGGTCATGTGCTGCCGTCCATGAGCGGTTTTGCGCCGCTCACCGGAGAGCCGGGCGCTGCGCCCGCGACCACGGATAGTATGGTAGTCACAAACAGCCCCCAGTGAACGGGTGCGGGTCAGACAGACTCGCACCCGTTTTCTTATGCGGCGATGCGCAAAGCGGGCGTAGTAGAATCTGAACCACTGATTAGACCCGTATAAAAGGAGATTTCCCATGCATGACGTCGGAATGAACATGAGCCAGCTTGCCATGAGCGTCAAGCAGGTCGACGACACGATCGAGCTCGCCCACGAGTGGAGCCATCAGCTGCTGCATGCGACCGAGAACTTTGATATGGAGCGCATTGGCGCCAAACTCGAGGCCGCCATGGCGGCGCTCCACGAGGCGCACGACGCACTCGAGGGCTACGAGGAGGCCATCGAGGCCGACCATAACTCCGTTGGCTCCGTAAAGCTGGTGTAGCGTGACCGAGCACGAGCACACCTGCGATCACGGACACGAGCATTCGCACGGGCCGACTGGCGACGCGGACTGCCGTTGCAGCGGCTCCGCCTCCGAGCTGGTCCGCTTTTCGGTCACCGCGCCCGACGACCTGCTGCGCCGCTTTGACGAGCAGATCGCGCGCCGCGGTGACGTGGCCAACCGTTCCGAGGCCGTACGCGATCTGATTCGCGCCTCGATCGCCAAGGAGCAGATGCGAACGCCCAACGAGCAGGTCATCGGGTCGCTCACCATGATTTACGACCATCACACCGGCGACCTGACGCGCCGTCTGGACGAGGTGCAGCACGACTACACCGACGAGATTGTCTCGACCATGCACGTGCATCTGGACCACCACAACTGCCTGGAGATTCTGGCGCTCAAGGGTCGCGGCAAACGCGTCTACGAGCTGGCAGACCGTCTGCTGGGACTGCGCGGGGTTAAACACGGCGAGCTCACCTGTGCCGCCACCGAGCAGAGCCTGGGGCTGTAACAGCACACATTTCAATGAAGGAGGATCGCATGCGGCACGTGCATATCCATGTAACGGGCATTGTGCAGGGCGTCGGCATGCGACCGTTTGTGTATCGCGAGGCCATGGCGCACGGCATTTGCGGCTGGGTGCTCAACGCGGGCGATGGCGTGCATATCGAGGCACACGCTCAAAGCGAGTCGCTCGACGAATTTATCGCCGCGCTTTCCGAACATGCGCCTGCGGCGTCTCGCGTGGAGCATGTCGAGGTTGTGGACCTAGCACCCGGCGACTGGGACGCCGCTAACGAGCAGGGTTTTCGCATTGTGGCGTCGCGGGATCAGACTGCCCACACGACGCTCATCTCGCCCGACATCGCCACATGCGACGACTGCCTGCGCGAGCTGTTCGACCCCGCCGACCGACGCTTTCACTATCCCTTTATCAACTGCACCAATTGCGGGCCGCGCTTTACCATCATTCGCTCGCTGCCCTATGACCGAGCGGCAACCTCGATGGATCGCTTTCCCATGTGCCCCACCTGCGCCGCAGAGTATGCCGACCCGCTCGATCGGCGGTTTCACGCGCAACCCGACGCCTGCTTTGAATGCGGGCCGCACATTACGTGGCGCGAGGCGGATCGCGACGTTGTACCAGCGGGTGTCGACGCAACACCAGCCGTCGGCTCCACGCGCGAGGCCAGCGATGCCATCATCGAACGCTGTGTCGAGCTGCTGGCAGGCAGCGGGATCGTCGCCATCAAGGGTCTGGGAGGATTCCATCTGGCCTGCGATGCCGCCAACGAACAGGCGGTGTGCGAGTTGCGCCGTCGCAAGCGTCGCAGCAACAAGCCGCTTGCCGTTATGGTGCGCAGCCTTGCCGACGCCGAGCGCCTGTGTCACATTGATGGCGTTGAGCGCGACCTGCTGGCCGGCAGTGTTCGTCCCATTGTGCTGTTGCGTCGCCGCGCAGCCGGCAGCGACACCCACGGCTCCCCCAACGCCCTCGAACTCGCGCCATCCGTCGCGCACGACTTGCCCGAGCTCGGCGTCATGCTCCCCTACACCCCACTTCAACATTTGCTGCTCGCCGCGGCTGCAGCGAACGGTATGCACGCAATCGTCATGACCAGCGGAAACCTGAGCGAAGAGCCCATCGAGACCGACGATGCCCTTGCATGGGAGCACCTTGTTGCCGCCGGCATCGCCGATGCGCTGCTCGGTAACGACCGCGCGATTCTGTCGCGCTACGACGACTCCGTGGTACGCTTGGTCGACGGCGACGTCATGCCCGTGCGTCGCGCACGCGGATATGCGCCGCAACCGCTGTCGTTGCCGGCGCTCGACGGCACCACGCCCTGCGTACTCGCCTGTGGGCCGCAGCAAAAAGCCACGATCGCACTCACGCGCGAGGACGCCGACGGTCATACGACCTGTTTTGTGTCGCAGCATATCGGCGATGTCGAAAACGGCGCGACTTTCGATGCCTGGAGCGCCGCGCGCTCGCGTCTGGAAAACCTCTTTGACCTGGCGCCCGCCGCCTTGGCATGTGACATGCATCCCAGCTATCTGTCGAGCCAATGGGCACGCGAGCAGGCACGGGAGCATAATCTGCCGCTTATCGAAGTCCAGCACCATCATGCGCACATCGCGAGCGTAATGACAGAGGCGATT
>CAVHBE010000190.1:3434-4662 GCA_963634045.1 Methanobrevibacter smithii | reverse complement strand
CGATTGTCGCAGGCCGGCTTGCGCCCGATGCACGCGTCCTCGGCATCGCCTTCGACGGCACGGGCGCCGGCACCGATGGCACCATATGGGGCGGCGAGTTTCTTATCTCCCATCTCGCCGATTTTGAACGCGTCGCGCATCTGCGCACTTGGACGCTTCCCGGTGGCGCCGCATCCGTACACGATGCCCGCCGCAATGCCTTTGCCCTGCTCAGCGAGCTCGACCTGCTCGAACACCCGGGCGCCGCGGGACTCTTGGACAGCCTTGACGAGCAGACGCGCAGCATAACGGCAACGATGATCGAGCGCGGCATCAACAGCCCGCGCACCAGCAGCATGGGTCGCCTGTTTGATGCCGCAGCCGCGATTTTGGGCATTTGCGGCCAGGCAACCTACGAGGGCGAACCCGCCATCGAGCTCGAAGCCGCCGCCTGGCGTGCACTGGACAGCGAAATCGCCCGTTTTCCCGACGACAACGCCGGCTATTCCGCATCTGACCCATCGTGGTTGGACGGCTCCTATGTTCTGGACCAGAAAGCACTCTTTGAGGCACTTTTGGAGGGAATTGAAGCCGGAGCGCCCGCCGACAGGCTCGCGCTCGACTTCCATGTCGCCGTCGCGCGCTCCTCGGCACACATCTCCAGCGATATCTGCGTGCGCGAGGGCATCGACACCGTCGCCCTATCGGGCGGCGTGTTCATGAACCGACTTCTGCTTCGGCTCCTCACCCGCGAGCTCAAAAGCGCGGGCCTTGCTGTCTTGGTCCCCCACACCGTACCCGTCAATGACGGCTGCATCGCCTACGGTCAGGCGGCGGTCGCGAGCGCTCGTCTTGCGCGGATTGCATCACAGTAGCTCGCCCTCGTACGCCGCCGTGCCCAGCCGTCTCACAGGCGTAACGCGTTTGCCCGCGAACCCCGCGAGCGCTACCATCAACTGATGGATTATTAAGCGCCCATCCAGCGCAAAGCGTCTAAAAGGGGAACAATATGTGCCTTGCCGTTCCCGGTAAAGTAGTCAAACGCGACGACGACCTCAAGGCCACCGTCGACATGATGGGCATCGAGCGCCCCGTGTCGCTACGACTCGTGCCGACGGCTCAGGTTGGCGACTATATTCTCGTGCACGCCGGCTTTGGCATCCAGATTGTCGACGAGCAGGAGGCGCAGGAGACGCTCGACCTGGTCAACACCATGACCGAGCTGGCCGAAGAAGACCAACTGGCCAGC
>CAVHBE010000190.1:0-3424 GCA_963634045.1 Methanobrevibacter smithii | reverse complement strand
CAACCCGGCCGAGGCATACTAGTGGCGGCCGGACAGCCGGCTCGCTCCGGTATCGACTTTTCGGCATTTCGCGATTCCAAGCTGGCCCGCGAGCTCATCGATCGCATTTGCGAGCTTGTCGGCGACCGCACCATCAACCTTATGGAAGTCTGCGGCACGCACACCGTAAGCATCGGCCGCTATGGCTTTCGCTCCATTATGCCGGCCGGGCTCAAGCTGCTGAGCGGACCGGGCTGCCCCGTCTGCGTTACCGCCAACCGCGACATCGACCACGCAATCGCGCTCGCCAACATAGACGGCGCCATCATCACCACCTTTGGCGACATGATGCGCGTGCCCGGATCGTCCACCTCGCTCGCTGCGCAAAAGGCGGCAGGGCGCGACATCCGCATCGTCTATTCCCCGCTCGACGCGCTCGACATTGCCGAGCAAAACCCCAATCGTCCGGTCATTTTTATGGGCGTGGGCTTTGAGACCACGACGCCCACCATCGCCGCCGCCATCCTGGAGGCCGAGGCGCGCGGGCTTTTGAACTTCTCGGTCTATTGCGCCCACAAGACCACGCCGCCAGCGTTGCGCGCCATCGCCAACGACCCCGAGACCGCCATCGACGGCTTTATCCTGCCGGGCCACGTCGCCACCATCACGGGCTTGGCACCCTTTGGCTTTTTGGTCAACGAATTCGATACCCCGGGCGTGGTCACGGGATTTGAACCGGTCGATATCCTGCAAGGCATCTGCATGCTGGTCCAGATGGTTGTCGAGGGCGGGCCCGCGATTGGCAACGCCTACCGCCGTGGCGTCAACGCAGACGGCAACCCCGTGGCGCGCCAGCTGGTCGAGCAGGTGTTTAAGCCGTGCGACACCACGTGGCGCGGACTGGGGCCGATTGCCAACTCGGGCCTTTCCATCCGCCCCGAGTTCTCGCGCTTTGATGCCCGCACCCGCTTTGACGTGCCCGTCGAGGAGACGGTCGAGCCGCGTGGGTGCCGCTGCGGCGACGTGCTGCGCGGGGCCATTACGCCGAGCGACTGCCCCCTGTTCGGCCACGCTTGTACGCCCGAGCATCCCGTCGGCCCCTGCATGGTGAGCTCCGAGGGCAGCTGCGCAGCATATTTCCGCTACCGAGGCTAATAGGTTCCGCCGTTCTAACGAACGGCGGACCAGTCGACGCTGCGCCTCACCCATATAATTCCACCCACGATTGGAGTTTTCGATATGTCCCATAGCGTTACCGATAGCACCGTCCTGCTGGGCCACGGCTCCGGCGGACAGATGATGAAGCGCATCATCGATGAGGTCTTTTTGGATGCCTTTGGGTCGCCCGAGCTGCTCGAAGGCAACGACGCCGGCGTCGCCGCGCTGCCCGCGAGCGGGCGCATCGCCATGTCGACCGACAGCTTTGTAGTCTCGCCGCAGTTCTTCCCCGGTGGCAACATCGGCCGCCTCGCCGTGTGCGGAACCGTCAACGACGTCGCGACCTCGGGTGCCAACGTGCGCTACCTGTCGTGCGGCTTTATCCTCGAAGAGGGCTATCCCATGGATAGGCTCCGCCAGATTGTGCAGACGATGGCCGAGACGGCGCACGAGGCGGGCGTGTCCATAATCACGGGCGACACCAAGGTGGTCGAGCGCGGCGGGGCCGACGGCGTCTATATCAATACCGCCGGCGTGGGCGAGGTGCCTGCGGGCGTGGCGCTCAGCGGCGCAAACTGCCAGCCCGGCGATGTCATCCTGGTCTCGGGTACACTGGGCGACCACGGCATCGCTATCATGAGCCAACGCGAGGGTCTGGCGTTTTCGAGCACCATCGAAAGCGACGCCGCACCGCTCAACCACCTGATTGCCGATGTGCTTGCCGCAGCACCCGACACACGCTGCTTTCGCGACCCCACGCGCGGTGGCTTGGCGTCCACACTCAACGAGTTTGCCCAGGCCAGCAATATTGCCATGGAGGTCGACGAGGATGCCGTGCCCGTGCGTCCCGACGTGCAGGCCGCCTGCGAGATGCTCGGCTACGATGTGCTGCAGGTGGCAAACGAGGGCAAGATGGTTGCCGTCGTGCCGGCCGAGCAAGCCGATGCCGCGCTGAGCGCCATGCGCGCCGCCCGCTACGGCGAGAATGCCGCCGTCATCGGTCGCGTGCTGCCGCTTGCCGAGGGCGCCCGTCCCGCCGTGCGCGTGCGCACCGGCTGGGGTTCGACCCGCATCCTCGACATGCTCGTAGGAGAGCAGCTGCCAAGAATTTGCTAACGACAAAGGCTCAGGGCTATTAAAGATATTCAGATTCCAAACATGCCCGGCACGCATGCCCAGTATCATGGGGTGCGTTTTACAACTCAAGCGGCAGGAGCACCCATGGCAGCAGCTTTTTCCCATGTGATCTTTGACCTGGACGGCACCATTCTCAACACGCTCGAGGACCTGGCGGCCGCCGGCAACCATACCTGCGAGATGCACGGCTGGCCCACGTTCGCCGTAGACGAGTACCGCTACAAGGTGGGAAACGGCATGCTCAAGCTGGTTGAGCGCTTTATGCCTGCCGAGTATGCGGGCGACGGCCGCATGTTTGAGCAGACGCTTGCCGAGTTTAGGGCTTACTACGGCGAGCACAAGGAAGACCACACCGCTCCCTATGCCGGCACGATCGAGATGCTCGACCGCTTGCGCGCCGCGAGCGTTCAGCTTGCCGTGCTCACTAACAAGGACCACGTCTCGGCGGCTCCGCTTATCGAAAAGTATTTTGGTTCCGAGCGCTTTGCGCTGGTGCAGGGCCGTGTCGATGCGTTTCCGCCCAAGCCCGAAGCACCCGTCACGCTGCACGTGATGGAAGAGCTAGGCGCCGACCCGGCGACCACGCTCTACGTAGGCGATTCCAATGTCGATATCCTGACCGGCCACAACGCCGGCCTTAAGAGTGCGGGCGTCAGCTGGGGCTTCCGCGGCCGCGCAGAGCTGGAAGCCGCCGGCGCCGACTACGTGGTAGACACCCAGGCAGAGCTCGCGGCGCTGGTGCTGGGCGAGTAACGAGCGACACTGCTTAACGCAGCTGCGGCAATTCTTCCGCGCGGAAAGCGCATCCCGTTTTGGAGCTCCGGAATGGGATACGTTTTCCGTTTGAGGCGCATCAGGGAAACCGCATCCCGTTTCAGAACAATATTCCGGGTCGCAGTTTCCGCAACCCACCCCATCCGGAAAATGCGACCCACTATTCGGGCAAAAACCGGGTCGCGGTTTCCCAAGCACTCGATGCAACGCTGGCACAAAGAGTGTCCCCAACTGCCGGCAGAAAAGGAACGTCCCCAAGTGCCGCCCCAATGACCACCATGGCAACGCCGCAGGTAGAGAACGGACAGCGAAAACGCCCCTAAGCGAGCAAGGTGACGTGAAATGAAAGGGCGCTGACCTTCTGGTCGCGCCCTTG
>CAVHBE010000189.1:6607-9969 GCA_963634045.1 Methanobrevibacter smithii | reverse complement strand
GCAAGCAGCCTACAAGCTGCTCGGCCTGCAGTCGTTCTTTACGGCCGGCGAGATGGAGGTCAAGGCCTGGACGGTTCGTCAGGGCGCGACCGCCCCGCAGGCCGCCGGCGTCATCCACACCGACTTTGAGCGCGGCTTTATTAAGGCCGAGGTTATTGGCTATGACGACTACATCGAGCTCGGCGGCGAGCAGGGCGCCAAGGCCGCCGGCAAGCTGCGTATTGAGGGCAAGGACTATGTCATGGCCGATGGCGACGTCGTGCACTTCCGCTTTAACGTGTAAGGACGACGCATATGTTTAAATATGGCAAAAAAGCTGGCTACATGGGTATTGCGCTGCTCGTACTTGCGGTGATTCCGCTGGTGGTTGCAGCGTTTGTGATCCCCAACATTGGCCCCGAGGTGGCAACGAAGTTTAACGCAGCCGGCGAGGCGACGCGCTGGGGTAAGAGCTACGAGCTGCTGGCACTGCCGGTGCTCAACCTGCTGCTGAGCGTGGCGACGTACTTTACGGCGGGACGCCAGGCAAAGAACAACGAGGACTCCGCTGTGATGGCACGTCTTGCGTGCGAGCGCTACCTGCGCAACGGCTGCATCACGGGCGTGTTCCTCAATGTAATCAACGTCTACTTTATGTATTCGGCGATTACCGGAACGGGCTTTGGCCTTGGTTTCTAGCTTGTCCTTTTAGGCAACGAGCCTGCACACATATTCAATGGCTGCTGCGAGGCCGCCGCTCGATCGTGGTTTAAAGACCATGTCGGCGGCGGCCTCGTTTTCGTATCCGGCGCCGCGAAGGGCAAGTGCGATACCGGCTTCCAGGAGAAGGGGCAGACCTCGTTGGCTGGTTGCGATTACGGCAGCCTGCTTGAGCGAGCAGCTGTGCGCTTGGCATTGGATGGCAAGTTCACCTTGCGCCGGGCAAGGGACCAGAACGGCGGCGACGCGACTTGATAGCAATGCAAATGCTGTGCGCTCATCGGGCGAAAGGCATTCTGCTTCAACGACGACGAGCTTGGGCGGCGCGCTGTTTGTGCGAAGCGTGGCTCGGTACATGCGGACCGAAGAACCCGACATAGAAAACTCCTGTGTATTCGGCAAAACGTAAACTATAGTTTACGTTTATGTTCGGCCCCATTTCAAACTCGGCTGCATGGACGAACGTGCGAAACAGATTCTTGGCAGGCGGGTCGAAGAGACACGCAGGGACCTTGGTATCTCCAAGGTCGATTTTTGTGTGGCGACAGGAATCAGCCGACCCTACCTCGACCGAATCGAAGACGGGACGGCAAATTTCACGCTCAAGGTTCTATTTAAGATCGCACCCGCACTCGGCATGACGGTGTCAGAGCTTCTCGAGGGCATTGAATAGAAGATGCCTATTGACCGGCGGTTACACCATCGGGATACGGTCGTGGTTGACTTGGCTGTAGAACAGGCGCTGAATTTCGGTTGCATCGCGTGACTGGCCGAGTGCCCACATGGTTTTGGCCACGAGCGTCTCAGTGGTCATGTCGTCGCCGCGCAAAATACCCGGATGATCGGCGTAAGCGCGGCCGACCTCATAAACACCCAGGTCAAGGCCCTCTTCGGGGACCTGCGTGGTCATAACGACGGTGCGACCCGAATCGACCCAGCGGAAAATCGCCTCCTGGAACGACTCGCCCGACTCACCAAACTCGGGAATACCGCCAATGCCAAAGGTCTCCAGGATTACAGCATCGTAGCTATCGGCAAGGGCGTCGAGGATGCCCGGGTTTACGCCGGGCGTAAGCTTGAGTACAAATACGCGCGGGTCGATGCTGTCGTAGAAACGCACCGGGTTTTCGCCCTGATGCGTGCCGTGAAGCCCATTGCGCACGATGCGGTCGTTGCGGATATAGGCGATGGGCGGATAGTTGACGCTAATGAACGCGTTAAAGCTCATGGTGCGCTGCTTGCGGGCGCGCGTGCCGGCAATGGCAACGCCGCCAAACACGATCGAGACGTCGTGCGAGTGCTCGTCGAGCGCATAGAGCAGGCTCTGGTACAGGTTGAGCTTGGCGTCGGTAAAGGGATTGCCCATGGGCTTTTGCGAGCCGGTGAGCACGATGGGCTTGGGGCTGTCCTGAATCAGGTAGGAAAGCGCTGCTGCGGTGTAGCTCATGGTATCAGTGCCGTGCAGAATCACGAAGCCGTCGTGGTCGGCATAACCCTCGACAATGACGTCGCGGATACGCATCCAGTCGCTCGGGCGCATGTTGGTGCTGTCGATGTTCATGGGCTGCACGACGTCGAGCTCGCAGAGCCCCGAGATCTCGGGGACGCTCTGGGCGAGCTCCTCACCGGTCAGGGCGGGGGAGAGGCCGTTGCCGTCCTCGGTCGATGCGATGGTGCCGCCCGTGGCGATGAGAAGGATGCGCTTCATGCTGGTATTCCTATCGTATTTGCCGCCGCAGAGGCGGAGTCGTTCGGCAGTATTGTGGCACAGGGCGTCCAATGTTCAAACGTATTACATCATCTGTAACGTTTGAAAACACTTCAATTGCCGTCAAATAAGGGCCCGGGTCGTGCGTTTGCCGTGCGCTGATGGCTGCGAGGGGCGAGAAACCCCATATAACGTGTACACTATGGAGGTTATTTTCGTTCATTCACGCGGGTGGGCACCGGCTCCCCGCCAACAAGAGGGGGAACCATGGATCAAAAGGCTTCCGCAAAGGTCCTCGTACTCGACTTTGGTGCGCAGTACGGTCAGCTCATTGCCCGTCGCGTCCGCGACCTCAACGTGTATTCCGAGATCGTCCCCTGCGACATCTCGGCCGACGAGATTCGCGAGATGAACGCCTCTGCGCTCATCCTTTCCGGCGGCCCGGCTTCCGTGTATGCCGAGGACGCTCCTTCTATCGATCCCGCCATCTTTGACCTGGGCCTTCCCGTCCTGGGCTTCTGCTACGGCCATCAGATCACGGCCGTGACGCTCGGCGGCAAGGTCGGCCACTCCGAGGTGGGCGAGTACGGCCGCGCCACCATCACGCGCACGGCCGGCGCCAAGCTCTTTAACTCCACGCCTATGGAGCAGACCGTGTGGATGAGCCACCGCGACGCCGTTTCCGAGGTGCCCGAGGGCTTTACCGTTACCGCCAGCACCGACGTGTGCCCGGTTGCCGCCATGGAGTGCGTCGAGCGCAAGATTTTCACCACGCAGTTCCACCCCGAGGTCAAGCACTCCGAGTACGGTCAGCAGCTGCTGAGCAATTTCCTGTTTGAGATCTGCGGCCTGGAGCCCAACTGGAGCATGGACAACCTGGTCGAGACCATGACGGCCGAGTTCCGCGAGAAGGTCGGCGACGGCAAGGTTCTGCTGGCGCTGTCCGGCGGCGTTG
>CAVHBE010000189.1:3609-6597 GCA_963634045.1 Methanobrevibacter smithii | reverse complement strand
GGGTGAGCCCGAGCAGGTGGAGGAGGTCTTCACCAAGCAGTTCGACGTCGACTTCATCCACGTTCACGCCGAGGACCGCTATGCCGAGCTTCTGGCCGGCGTGACCGAGCCCGAGGAGAAGCGCCGCATCATCGGTACGCAGTTCTGGAAAGAGTTCTTCGCGGTTGCTCAGCAGCTCGAGACCGATGGCAAGCCGGTCAAGTACCTGGCTCAGGGCACCATCTACCCCGACATCATCGAGTCCGGCGCTCGCAAGACGGGCGGCAAGACGGCCACCATCAAGAGCCATCACAACCTGATCCCGTTCCCCGAGGGCGTGCACTTCGACCTCATCGAGCCGCTCGATCACTTCTTTAAGGACGAGGTCCGCGCGCTTGGTCTGGCGCTGGGCCTGCCGGCTCACATCGTGTTCCGTCAGCCCTTCCCGGGCCCGGGTCTGGCCATCCGCATCATCGGTGCGGTCGACAAGGAGAAGCTCGAGATCCTCAAGAACGCCGACGCCATCGTGCGCGAGGAGCTCGACGCCTACAACCAGCGCCTGTTTGAGCAGACCGGCGAGCGCAACTCCGAGCACAGCTGCTGGCAGTACTTTGCGGTCCTGCCCGACATTAAGTCCGTGGGCGTTATGGGCGACGAGCGCACCTATCAGCGCCCGATCATCCTGCGTGCCGTCGAGTCCAGCGATGCCATGACCGCCGACTGGGCCAAGCTGCCCTACGACGTGCTGGCCCGCATCTCCGGCCGCATCGTTGCCGAGGTTCCCGGCGCCAACCGCGTGTGCTACGACATCACGTCCAAACCGCCCGCGACGATCGAGTGGGAGTAGGCTGATAGGGTTCTGACCTGCATTTTTGAGTGCCGCACTGTGCCGCTGAGTTTCGTTTCGTACGAGAGTCATGGCAAAGCCGCCAGCGATGTTGGTGAGTAAATACGATAACCGAGCCTCCGTTCCCGCGTTGGGACGGAGGCTTTTTCTTTGTCGTTTTACTCCCTTTCACCTGCGATTTCGCAATTTACTCCCCCGTGTTTCAAGATGGAAGCGTTTGATTGCGAGCCACGCCGGTGTGCGGGGCCTGAGTCGTCAGGCCCCGCACAGGGGGACAGCGATGGTGGCCACCGCGCCGCCCGAGGGGCTGTTGGCGAGCGAGACGGAGCCCCCGTGGGCGCTCGCGGCCTCGGAGACGGCGTGGAGGCCGAGCCCGTAGTGGCGGCCTCCGTCGCGCGAGGAGCGGGAGGAGTCGTCTGTGAAGAGGCGCTCGCAGCCGCGTTCGAGGGCGGCGGGAGAGAAGCCCGGTCCGTCGTCGGACACCTCGATGACGAGGTGGCCGCCCTCGACGTCGCAGGAGACCGCCACGCGCGAGCGCGCGTGCTCGGCGGCGTTGGCCACGAGGTTCGCGGCGGCTCGCGCCAGGGCGGTTCGGTCGAGCGGGGCCTCGGGCGCGCCCGCGACAGCAGGGCCCGTGGCCGCGTCGAGCGTCACGCCTCGCGCCCGGGCGATCTGGGCGGCCTCGGCGAGGACCTGCTCGCAGAGCTCGGCCGGCCGCATGGGGGCCCTCTCCGCCCCGCCGGACCCGCGCGAGGCCTCGATGAGCAGGCGCACGTAGCCGTCGAGCCTTTCGACACTGCCGGCTATGTCGCGCGCGGCGGCCGCGAGGTCGGCGTCTTTCTCGTCTTCCAGCTCCTCCGCCACGAAGTCGGCGTTGGCGCGCAGCACGGTGAGCGGCGTCTTGAGGTCGTGGGCGAGCGACGCCACCTGCTCGCGCTGCCCCCGCTCCGCGGCCCAGCGGGCCTCGAGCGACTCGGCGAGGGAGGTCCGCATGGCGTCCATCGCGGCGAGGACGTCGTTCACCTCGCGCACGTTAGTGCTGCCGACCGCGAAGTCGAGATCCCCCGCGCCGACGCGCCCCGCTGCCTCCGCGAGCGGCGCCATCTTGCGCGAGATCACGCGGCTCGCACGGCGCGCCACGAGCGCGAGCGCGAGCGCGCTTCCCGCAGCGGCGCCGACGAGCATGAGGTTCTGCGGGTTGGGAAGCAGGCCGGCGAGGTCGCGCGAGACCCACTGCGGCAGGTACTCGCTGACGAGTGCGCAGGCCCCGCCGCCCTTGAGCGGGAACGCGGCGTAGGTGAGGCCCGAGCCTCCGCCCTCGATCTCCACTGTGCCCGGATCCGCGGCGAGTGCCGCACGGGCCATTTCCGTCGCGTCCTCGAGCCGCGTGCCCTCGAGGTCTGTCATCAGCACGTATCCGTCCTTATTCAGGATGAGGTAGCGGTACGCCGTCGGCACGTCCTGCTGCCCGCAGACGCCGTCGCGTGCCAGGCCCTCCGCGACCTCGCGCGCATTGGCCGGCCCCCAGCTTGCCTCGTAGACGAAGCCCGCGTTGATCGCCGCGGAGAGCGCCATGAACGCGGCGAGCCACGCCGTGGCGACCGCCGCGA
The DNA here is from genome assembly GCA_963634045.1 of Methanobrevibacter smithii. GTDB lineage: Bacteria > Actinomycetota > Coriobacteriia > Coriobacteriales > Coriobacteriaceae > Collinsella. The sequence continues at coordinate 4,161 of CAVHBE010000189.1, read as the reverse complement.
ACGCGTAGGCGAAGTAGCGCGCGATGACGAAGGAGAGCGGCATGCCCCCGCGACCTCGCGCCCCGGTCCTCAGAGCTGCCACTTGTACCCCATCCCCCAGACGGTCGCGATCGGATCGGCGCCGGCCTCGGAGAGTTTCCTCCGGGCGCGGCTGACCTGCATGGATATGGCTGCGTCGTCGGCGTCGCTCTCCCAGCCGAGCACCGCCTCGCGTATCTGTGCGCGGCTCATGACCTGCCCGGGGTGGCGGGCGAGGTACTCGCAGATGGCGTACTCGGTGGGCGTGAGCGGCACGGCCTCGTCGCCCACGGCGAGGCCGCGCGCCCCGAGGTCGATCCGCACCTCCCCGAAGGAGAGGGCGTGCGAGCGCGGCCGGCGCTCACGGCGTAGATGGGCCGCGACCTTGGCGCGCAGCTCCGCGGCCCCGAAGGGCTTGCGGACGTAGTCGTCGGCGCCCAGGCCGTAGCCGGCCACGGCGTCCTCCTCGGCCACGCGCGCGGTCAGGAAGATGATGGGCCCGTCGAAGTCCGGGCGGATCTGCCGCACGAGCTC
>CAVHBE010000189.1:0-3599 GCA_963634045.1 Methanobrevibacter smithii | reverse complement strand
GCCCCGGCATCATGACGTCGCAGAGCACGAGGTCGAAGCGCGAGAGGTCCATCTCCAGGACCGCCGTCGGGTCCGCTGCCTTGACGACCTCATGGCCGTCGCGGCCGAGGACGCGCGCGAGCGCGTCGAGGATCGCCCGTTCATCATCCACTGCCAGTATCCTCGCCATGTTCGACCTCCTGAAACTCCCGTCGGCATTGTACTTGCGCCGCGCTCAGCGGTCCAGAGCCCCGCGCGCAGCCGCGGGCGCGGGCGCCCACATGGCGATCTCAGGGTTGGGCAGCACGCGGTCGGCGATCGAGCGCAGCGCCGACCCCCAGCCGGCGACGAGCAGGGCATTCCCGCCCAGGACGAGCGCTGCGGAGAGGAGGGCGAACACGGCGGCGAGCGGCTTCCTACGCATCTGCCCTCCCGTCCTCGAAGCGGCAGAACCAGGCGATAAGGACGGCGGCGGTTGCCAGGGTGAGCACGAGGCCAGCGAGCGCAGTCGTGAGGAGAGGGCCCGCCGCGCGTGCGGCGTCGATGAAGGCCTCTACCCCGAGCGACCCCAGGCGCGCGGGCCAGGCGAGCGGCACCCAGCTCAGGGGCGTCGCCAGGGCACCGGTGAGCTCGCCGGTCATGAGGCCGTGTGCAAGTCCGCCCACTGAGAAGAACGCGAGGAGCACCCCCGCCGCGCCGGCGCCGATGGTGGCGTTGCGGCCGAAGCGTAGAGCCACGCCGAGCCCCAGCGCGTAGAGGGGCAGGCTGCCCAGCACGATGCCCGCCCAAGTGGCCGCAAGTGGAGCGGGCCCGAGCGGCAGGCGCCCGGCAACGGCGAGCACGGACCCGAACACGCCGAGCGCCACGGCCAGCGCGCCCGCGCCGAGCGCCGCAAGGGCGAGCAGCTTCGCCGCGACGGCGCGCCCGCGCGAGGGGACTGCCGTGAGGTTGGCGAGGCGCCCGGCAGCGCGCTCCTCGTCCACGGCGAGCCCGCAGACGATGGCGGACATGAGCGGCATGAGGGCGCCGAGGAACTGGGCGTAGGCGTCTGCGCCCAGCGCCGGGTCCCATCGGGCTATGGAGAAGTACTCGCCGCAGGCAAGACCGGCTGCCAGGCCGCAGACGAGGTGCACTGCCGTGAGCGGGGAGCGCGCCAGGCGCAGGGCCTCGGAGAGCAGGGCCCGCGGGAGAGTCATGCGCGGCGTCGGGTCGGAGAGTCGTGTCATGGCCATCACCTCTCCTCGGAGCGTGCGAACCAGGCCGCGCCCGCCGCCGTGAGCGCGGCGAACGCGAGCGCGCAGACCGCAAGGCCCGCCAGTGTGAGCATGCCGTCCGCCGTGAGCGCCCCGCCGAGCGCCATGTCCGCCGCGAGTGGCTCGCCGCTCGGCAGCACGGGGATGAAGCTCGTGGGGATGACCATGCTCGCCGACGGCGGAAAGAGCTGCGGCAGCGGCATCAGCGACCAGGCGAACCCACCCACGAGCTGTGCGGCGAGCGGGCAGAAGATGCCCGCGAGCATGCCGAGCCGCGCCGTGAGGAAGAGCCCTGCGGGGATCATCCACGCCGCGGTCACCGTGTTGGTGAGCGCGCAGAGGAGCATCGTGAGCGTGCCCGCGGCCGTGAGGCCCTGCGAGGAGAACGCCGATCCCGCGAGGTAGATGCCGAAGACCACGAGGTTCGAGAGCATGCAGAGTGCGAGGCACCAGAGCGCCTTGGCCCACCAGGCGCGCCCGAGCGGGAAGCCCAGGCCCAGAAGCCCCCGCATCCGCGTACGAGCGTCCGCCCGCGCGACGCACGCCACCACGAGTGAGAGAGACACGGGCAGGAAGAGCGCGTACCAGTAGTTCCACGCGCTGAAGATCTGCACGCCCCGGTAGGGCATCGCGCCGAGCAGCGGCATCGGCAGCGCCATGAGCACGGCCAGGCGAACCGGTGCCGCGTGGCGCGACTTCAGGGCCTCGGCGCGCAGGCCCGCGAGCAGGCCGCCTTTCTCGCCCGTCATGCCGCCACCTCCCCGCGTGCTCGTCGCCCTTCCCGGCAGAAGCTCATGAAGAGTTCCTCGAGGTCCTGCCCGGGCCGAAGCGCATCCTCGTAGGCGAGGCGCCCTCCGCAGATGATGCCGATGGTGTCCGCCATCTGCTGCACCTCGGAGAGGATGTGGCTCGAGACGATCACCGTCGTGCCCGCCGTCGCGAAGCCGCGGATCTGGTCGCGCAGCTCCTCGATGCCGATGGGGTCGAGGCCGTTGGTGGGCTCGTCGAGCACGAGCAGGCGTGGCCGGGCGATCAGCGCCAGCGCGAGCCCCAGGCGCTGCCGCATGCCCATCGAGAAGCGTCCGGCGCGCTTCTTCCCGGTGTCCGCGAGGTCCACGGCGGCGAGCACCTCATCTACGCGGCTCTCGGGAAGGCCCAGCAGCGTGGTGCGCACGCGCAGGTTCTCGCGCGCGGTGAGGTTGGGGTAGAGCGGCGCCTCCTCGATGAGGCTGCCGATTGCGTAGAGGTCCTCGCGGCGCCAGGCGTGCCCGGCAAAGAGGATCTCCCCGGCCGTCGGCCGCAGCATCCCGCAGATCATCTTGAGCGTTGTCGACTTGCCGGCGCCGTTGGGGCCGAGCAGCCCGTACACCTCGCCCTCGCGGATATGAAGGCTCACGTCGGCCACGGCATCCTGCGCCTGGTCGCCGCGGCCGAAGCGCTTGGTGAGCCCGCGCGTCTCGAGCATGTAACCCATGGGTTCGTCCTTTCTCTTCCGGGCGCGCGGGCCGAGTCGCCGTGCCCGCGCGCCTTACCTTTCGGGTTCACCATCCATGGTGGGACGCGTTTCTAACGAAGCCGTAACGGCCGTTGGGCTCTTTTGACGCCAGCCCTTCTCGACCCGTACGCCACTCATGGTATGTTTACGCGATAACAAGGATGGAGGTGCCCGTGGCACGCAATAAGTACCTGGAGGAGACGGTCGAGAAGATTCTCGACGTTGCCGAGCGGCTCCTCGTGGAGCGCGGCTACGAGCACACCACGATGATCTGAAGAGCAATACGCTAAATCGAAAAAGGCAAACCCTGGAGACGCGATTTTCGCCAGAACGAGCAAGAATATCGAAGATGTCTGCACACCGTTGGCGTAGGAAGGGGAACAACCGGCTGCAATCAGCGGACACTCTTGCGCGTATGCGACCGATAGCATTATCCCGAGATACCTAGCATATTTAATCAGGGCTGCCAGTGACAGCGTGAGGGTAATTTAGCGGTGGCGGTTCTGCCCGCTGCCGTCCCGTGCTGATTCTGGCTTGCGAGGCGATTCTGCTATTCTGCGAGTTGAAAAGGTTCCATCCCGGCGACAAGAGCTCCCCTGCTCTTCCGCGAACAGCGGATAGCCGGGGTGGTCGTTTGTTGGTAGTACTTTTTTGAACGGTAAAGTTACCGTGATTATCAAGCGGTTGACTGCCGTTGCCTAAGCAGTCTTGTTATATCGTTGCCGCAGTCCCCGGCGCAGTGCGCAGCTCCTGCCGAATCTTCCGAAAGCGTTCCGGGACTTCGGCAAGCTCCATCTTCTGCGGGGCATCGACCGTACCCGCTTCCTTCGCCGTTTCGTAATACCAGCACTTGTAATCCACCATCTCCATGG
>CAVHBE010000188.1:1373-3395 GCA_963634045.1 Methanobrevibacter smithii | reverse complement strand
GCTGTAGCGGCTGCGGAAAGTGCGACCCGGAATTCGCTTCCAGAATGGGATGCACTTTCCCAAAGTGGCCGGTTGCGGAAAGCACGTCCCATTCTGAGCTTCGATTGTGGGACACGGTTTCCGGTTGAGGGCTCGACAGGAAAGTAGGGACCAGTTTGAGCTTGAAATCTGGGACGCACTTTCCGCCGGCGGGCCTGCCTCAGTCAGTCCGCCAGCTGTGCCCATTCGTGCGGATCGTAAACCTTTACGTGTTTGTTGGGCTTGCCGCTCCAGTACTCCTCGTCCATAAAGGGCAGATATGCCTGAACGCCGGGGCAGATAAAGGGAATCCGCTGCTGTTGCAGTCGCTCGCGCTGGCGCTGCTCCAGGTGCGCCTCGGATATGACGGTCGGCATACCGGACAACTCGACGAGGCTTGCCTGGATTCGCTTAAGGTCGGGGAGTCCCGCGTGCCATGACATCCGCATGATCAAAAAGGATGCACGGCGGTATTTTGCCTGCACCACAGTAATGGCGGGGCGCAGTGTGGGATGGATTTTGTCCCGTTCGGGCCAAAGGTCAGCAGTGATCTCGAGGCCCAGGGTCTCCCATAGGTAATCAAGCTCTTCGTCCATGGCGCCTCGATATCTACGCGATCATTGATACTTCGATTGTGTTGCCTGGTGCTATCGTTTTCGCGGTAGAATCTGCCAACGGTTGACGGCTACCGCTCGCGGCGTTTTGCCCTTCGTGTACAGCGGTCGGCTCCACAGGTCCTTCACGGGTTGGACTAAATTAGGCCAATTTGACTGAATTTCAAAAAAGTCAAAATTGGGGCTTGCGTCACGGCGAGACTTCCCGTATATTTCTTTCTTGCGCAAAGGCACAGCCGAGCGCAGCGATGCAGTCATTGGGATGTCGTCTAATGGCAGGACAGCGGATTCTGGTTCCGTCAATGGGGGTTCGACTCCCTCCATCCCAGCCATTGCATTTGCTACATATGGCCCGTTCGTCTAGCGGTTTAGGACGCCGCCCTCTCAAGGCGGAGATCACCAGTTCGAATCTGGTACGGGCTACCACTTCTTTTCTGCTGAGGCTTATGGCCCGTTCGTCTAGCGGTTTAGGACGCCGCCCTCTCAAGGCGGAGATCACCAGTTCGAATCTGGTACGGGCTACCAAAATTGAATGCCCGGGCCTCGTAAGAGACCCGGGTTTTGTGTATTGACCGTATATACGGCGCCTGCCGTGTTTCGCTCAGATCGAGGAGTAGCCATGGATCTGCCCATCAGCTTGCAAGACATCACGTATGCCGAGAACTATCTGGCGCAGGGCGACCTGGCTACGGCGACGCCGCTGCTGGAGCGTCTGGTGGAGCTCGCCGAGGAGTATATCGACGCTGAGTGCAAGACGGAGGAGAAGCGTCAATACTTTAGCTTCGATAGCAAGTTTGAGCGCTTGGCCTATCGCCGCGTGGAGAAGGATCCGCGCGAGCTCGTGCAGGTCGAGGTGCCGTTTGACCGCCTGTACTCTGACATGGCGTTTGCCTACATTCGCCAGCAGGATTATGTGAGCGCTCGTAATGCCCTGATGCAGGCTGTGCGTTGGGACCCCATGAACTGCAACTATCGCTTGGATTTGGCCGAGCTGTTCCGCGCGCTCGAGGACAAGCAGGAATGGGCATCGCTCTCGTTCTCGGTACTGGAGCGTGCAAGCGATGGCAAGTGCGCCGCCCGCGCTTACGCCAATCTAGGTCAGTACTTCTTGGAGCCCGAGACCGAGAACGTTTCGGCTGCCGTGGGCTGCGCGCGTCTGGCGCTGCGCCTGGCGCCCAACGATGCGCATACGACTCGCCTGCTCAACAAGATCCATACCACCTATCCGGATGCCGCTGACGAGAGCGACTACCACGTGATGGGTGAACTGGCCCTGCAGGGCGTGCCGACCTCGCCTTCGGCCGAGATTGCCATCTGCCTGATTATGTGCGCGACCGATGCTGCAAGCGACGGCGACAAGCAGGAGGCGACGCGCCTGACGGTGCGTGCT
>CAVHBE010000188.1:0-1363 GCA_963634045.1 Methanobrevibacter smithii | reverse complement strand
GGAGGCCTGCGCGGCGATTATCAAACTGGTGCGCGAGAGCGATGCCGAGCTCAATGCCGAGCGCAAGGCAAAGCGCGAGACTGCGGGCTCAAACGTCGATGGCGCCAAGGAGGTCGGCGATGCCCAGTAAGCGCGAGCGCAAGCTCATTTCCAAGAATCGCTCGGCGCATCACGAGTACTTTATCGATGAGACGTTTGAGTGCGGTATTGAGCTGAGCGGCACCGAGGTCAAATCGATTCGCGAGCGCGCCTGTCAGATCACTGACACTTTTGCGCTGATTCGTGGCGGCGAGTGCTGGCTCGTCGGACTGCATATCCACCCTTATAGCCATGGTGGCGTGTGGAATCGCGATCCCGACCGTCGGCGTCGTCTGCTTCTGCACCGCAAGGAGATCGACTTTCTTGACGGCAAGCTTCGCAACCGTGGTTATGCGCTGGTTCCGTTGGAGCTCTACTTTAATACCGACGGCCGCGTAAAGCTGCTGCTGGGTCTGGGTCGCGGCAAGAAGCTCTACGACAAGCGCGAGGACATGGCCAAGCGTGATGTCCAACGCGAGATCGACCGCGCCCTTAAGGAGCGCAACCGCTAGGCACTCTGTATAAGTTGCGGTGGAATACGGACTGTTTTTCCTGTTTGAGGGGCTATTCAGTCCCTATTTCACCGCAACTGCGGGCGTCTCATCTTTCTTACTGTTCTGACACATATGTCTCAAAGGCGGCGTCCGTTATGGGTGCCGCCTTTTTTGTGGGTACATACATTCATGAGGTTCCAACCCGAGCTAGGGGAGTGATCGTTATGGACAAAACTGCGTTCTTTACCATGCCGAGCGGTCTGTACGTGGTGAGCGCTGCGGCAGACGGGCTGCGCGCCGGCTGCGTTATCAACACAGCGGTGCAGGTGACATCCGCCCCGCCGCGCATCTCGGTTGCCGTGAACAAGGAAAATGTCACGTCCGGCGTAATCGCATCGGCTAAGGCCTTTGCGCTGACCGTGATTGACCAGACCGCCGACATGCTCTATATCGGCAATTTTGGCTTCCGCACCAGCAGCGATTACGACAAGTTTGCCAAGTACGAGACCCACGAGACCGCGCTGGGCATGCCCTATGTGCCCGAGCACGCGGCGGCCTTGTTTAGCTGCCGTTTGATTGATACCGTGGACGTGGGCACGCACCTGCTCTTTATCGGCGAGGTGGAGGATGCCGAGCGCTTGAGCGGCGAGACCCCGCTGACCTATGACTACTATCACAAGGTCTTGAAGGGCAAGACGCCGCCCAAAGCCTCGTCGTATCAGGTTGATTTCCGATCTCAGCCGAACACATTGAGCTGACGGCACGCTCCCGCAGTTAACCGAACGCCCCCG
>CAVHBE010000187.1:10186-10798 GCA_963634045.1 Methanobrevibacter smithii | reverse complement strand
CTACACCATCGCCAAGATCGCACGCTAGACCACGGTCCCGCGTAAAGGTATGTTTTCGCTCCCTGGGACCGAATCCTGGGGAGCGTTTTAGTTTGAGGAGCTAACTATGGCAGAAAACCAGAACGCCGCCGATCAGGCATCGACGCTCAACGACGAGCGCGCCACCCGCCTGGCCAAGCGTGCCTCCCTGTTCGAGGCGGGCCAGAACCCGTATCCCGAGCACTCCGAGATTGAGGACTACGTCGTCGACATCGAGACTAAGTATGCCGAGCTCGCCGATGGCGAGGACACCGAGGACGTCGTGAAGATCGGCGGCCGTGTGGTCGCCAAGCGCGGTCAGGGCAAGATTATGTTCATCGTCATGCGCGACGCGACCGGCGAGATTCAGCTGTTCTGCCGTATCAACGATATGGACGAGGCCGCCTGGAACACGCTCAAGGCACTCGACCTGGGCGATATCCTGGGCGTGACCGGTGTAGTCGTGCGCACCAAGCGTGGCCAGCTTTCCGTTGCCCCCAAGAGCGCGACGCTGCTGTCCAAGGCCGTTCGCCCGCTGCCCGAGAAGTTTCACGGTCTCTCCGACAAGGAGACCCGCTATCGTCAGCGCTATGT
>CAVHBE010000187.1:0-10176 GCA_963634045.1 Methanobrevibacter smithii | reverse complement strand
ATCGCCAACGACGACGTTCGCGAGACCTTCCGCAAGCGCTCGCAGATTCTCTCCACTTTCCGCCGCTTTATGGAGTCCGATGGCTACATGGAGGTCGAGACCCCCATCCTGCAGACCATCCAGGGCGGAGCTACTGCCAAGCCGTTCATCACGCACTTCAACGCGCTCGATCAGGAGTGCTACCTGCGTATCGCCACCGAGCTGCACCTCAAGCGCTGCATCGTCGGCGGCTTTGAGCGCGTGTTCGAAATCGGTCGTATCTTCCGCAACGAGGGCATGGACCTTACCCATAATCCCGAGTTCACCACGATGGAGGCCTACCGCGCCTTCTCCGATCTCGAGGGCATGAAGGCGCTCGCCCAGGGTGTCATTAAGGCCGCTAACAAGGCTATCGGCAACCCCGAGGTTATTGAGTACCAGGGCCAGACCATCGACCTTTCTGGTGAGTGGGCCAGCCGTCCCATGACCGACATCGTCTCCGACGTGCTCGGCAAGCAGGTCACCATCGACACGCCAGCTGAGGAGCTTGCTGCCGCCGCACGCGAGAAGGGCCTGGAGATCAAGCCCGAGTGGACCGCCGGCAAGATCATCGCCGAGATCTATGACGAGCTGGGCGAGGACACCATCGTCAACCCTACCTTCGTGTGCGATTACCCCATCGAAGTGAGCCCGCTTGCCAAGCGCTTTGAGGATGACCCGCGCCTGACCCATCGCTTTGAGCTGGTCATCGCCGGCCACGAGTACGCGAACGCGTTCTCCGAGCTCAACGACCCGGTCGACCAGGCCGAGCGCTTCGCTGCCCAGATGGCCGAGAAGGCCGGCGGCGACGACGAGGCCATGGAGTACGACGAGGACTACGTGCGCGCCCTCGAGTACGGTATGCCTCCCGCGGGCGGCATTGGCATCGGTATCGACCGCGTGGTCATGCTGCTCACCAACCAGGCTTCCATCCGCGACGTGCTGCTGTTCCCGCACATGAAGCCCGAGAAGGGTTTCCAGTCCGGTGCCGCTGCTGCCAAGGCTGCCGAGGCCGGCAACACCGCGAGCCCCTTCGTCAAGCCCCTCAAGCCCACGGTTGATTATTCCAAGATTGCCGTCGAGCCACTGTTTGAGGAGTTCGTCGACTTTGATACCTTCTCCAAGAGCGACTTCCGCGCCGTGAAGGTCAAGGCATGCGAGGCCGTCAAGAAGTCCAAGAAGCTGCTGAACTTTACGCTCGATGACGGTACCGGCACCGACCGTACCATTCTCTCCGGTATTCACGATTATTACGAGCCCGAGGACCTGGTCGGCAAGACCCTGCTCGCCATCACCAACCTGCCTCCGCGCAAGATGATGGGTATCCCCAGCTGCGGCATGCTCATCAGCGCTATCCACGAGGAGGAGGGCGAGGAGCGCCTCAACCTGATTCAGCTCGACGCCTCCATCCCTGCCGGCGCAAAGATGTGCTAGGGGTTACGCGGTTCTACGAACCGCGTAACGGCTCGACGCTGCGCGGGCCGCATTTGGACAATCTGACGTTCAACTTCAAGGGCGCGACCAGAAGGTCAGCGCCCTTTCGTTTCACGTCACCTTGTCTCAAATGCGACCCGCTCGCTGGCGTTGCCAAAACATCGATGTAGTCATTGGGGACGTTCTTAAACGACTAGTCATTCAAGAACGTCCCCAATGACTACTCAATGGCTATTGCGCGCATGGCTCGCATGACAGCCGTCTCTTTTATGTTTCCTTTAGCCGTCGCTGTTTAGGATGGGGGTTAGTCGATAGGAAGGGAGCACCGGGATGGACGATGCGAGCGAGCGCGCGATTGAAGAGGACATGCTCGATCAGTTCAACTACTTTGATGATGAGGACGAGGAGCTGATCGACCGCCGCGAGCCAGCGCCGCTTGATTCCTTTGATCTGGTCGATGAAGAGACTGATGAGGTTGAGGACGAATCAACGGAGTCCCCACAGTCTTCGCGCCTTAACTCGCTGCTTTCGAGAGCCCCCATGCACCACGGCGTTCGTGCCGGCGCGCTCCATATGAAAACTGACTGGCACCAGATCGTGACGGCAGGCGATGAACTTGCCGTCGATGCGCCGCTCACCGATAAATCATCCATCATCTGCCGCACCGGTATGCTTATGCTCGCGAGCGGAACGGGTGCCTGGCGCGTGCGCGATACCATGAATCGCGTCGCCGCCGTACTCGGTGTGACCATCCACGTTGACTTAAGTCTCCTATCGTTTGAGTGCACCTGCATCGAAGATGGCCACTGCTTTAACGAGGTCGTCAGCTTGCCCACAACCGGCGTCAATACCCATCGCATTTGGATGATGGAGAGTTTCCTCAAGGAAATCGAGACCTATGGTCGTCGCTTCACGGTGCACGAGTATCACGAGATGCTCAAGACCGTTGAGAGCTCAAAACCTGATTACGTGCCTTGGCAACAGGGCCTTGCGGCGGCCTGCGCCTGTGGCGCCTTCGTTTTTTTGCTCGGCGGCGGCCCTATCGAGATGGCCTGCGCGTTCGTGGGCGCGGGTGTCGGCAACTTTGCCCGCTCCCATATTCTCAAGCAAGGCCTTGGTCAGTTCAGCGCGCTGACGACCGGCGTTGCGCTCGCTTGCGTTTCGTATCTGCTGGCATTGCTCGGCCTTGGCCAGGTCATACCGGGGGCAATGTCGCATCAAGAAGGCTATATCGGCGCCATGCTCTTTGTGATTCCCGGCTTTCCGCTCATTACGGCAGGCCTCGACATCGCTAAGCTCGACATGCGAAGCGGTATCGAGCGCCTTTCATATGCCGTATCGATTATTGTGATGGCGACCCTCGTAGGTTGGATGGTTGCCGAGTGTGTTGGCCTAGCGCCGGACGACTTTGCCCCACTGGGCCTTTCGCCGCTTGCCCTTACGCTCCTGCGCGTGGTGATGAGCTTCGTTGGCGTATTCGGCTTCTCGGTGATGTTCAACAGCCCGGTAAAGATGGCCGCGGCAGCTGGGCTGATCGGCGCCGTGTCCAATACCCTGCGTCTGACCCTTGTCGATGCGCCGACGATGATTCCCTTCCTGGGCCTCAGCACGGGAATGCCTCCCGAGGCAGCAGCGTTTATCGGCGCGCTGGTATCGGGTCTGCTGGCAAGCTTGGCCGAAGTCAAGCTCACCTACCCGCGCATCGCCCTCACGGTGCCTTCGATTGTCATTATGGTGCCCGGTCTGTATCTCTATCGCTCTATGTATTACATGTGCACCTTCGACACAGTCAATATGCTCGGCTGGTTTGTGCGCGCAGTGCTCATCGTAGCGTTTCTGCCCGTTGGGCTGGGTGTGGCGCGTACGCTCACCGACCCTCGCTGGCGCCACACCAGCTAATTGGTGCAAGGGGGACAGGTTACTTTGCACCAAATGAGTTGCGGTGAAATAGGGACTGAATTGCTGCTTAAAGGGTCAAAACAGTCCGTATTCCACCGCAACTTATGGGGTCGGGGGATTATCGGTGCCCTGCATCTTCATAAACTCAACGCTTACGAAGCGCGGGGTTTTCGTGCTAGGCTGGTTCCACCACATAAGTAGTCGCAGACGCACGTATCACGGGCGGGCGAGATGAAGTCCCAACGGCTCCATCTTGCCCGCCCGTTTTTGTTGCGTGATGCCGCGGCGTAACACGGAAAGGACCATGCCCTTTATGCCTATCAACAAACGAGAGAGCCTGCTGTTCACCTTTATCATGTGCTTTTGCATGGTGCTCTGGATGAGCATCTACAACGTTGCCCTGCAGCACGGGGCCATCAACGGCGAGGTCGTTGCCGCTGCGTGGCTCGGCTTCCCCGTTGCCTACATTTTTGCCATGTGCTGCGACTGGTTCGTCGCCAGCCCGCTCGCCAAGGGTTTCGCCTTTAAGTACTTGGTCACGCCGGGCAAGAGCTCGCCGCTTGCCATGACGCTCGCCGTCAGCTCCTGCATGGTCGTTCCCATGGTCATCATCATGTCGCTTTACGGCGCGTGCGAGGGTCTGGCGCACATGCCCGGCGGCATCCTTGCGAACCTGTATTCCGTGCCCGCGATCTGGATGATCAACATCCCGCATAATTTTGTGATGGCGCTGCCGTGGAACCTTTTGGTAGCCGGTCCGATTTCCCGCTTCGTCTTCCGTCGCGCCTTCCCTGTGGGGACGGTTTTCGAGGAGGAGCATGCCGAGCTCTTGGAGCAGGCTATGGCTTCTGAGTGCGAGTAGCTCGCTTAGGGACCTGCTGAGCGCGGGCGACTTGCTTGGTTGGAGCCCTAAGCGTGGATAGCTCGCTCGGCGACATCGCGGGCGCGAGCGGTGCGCATGACCGGAGGGCCCGTGCTGCTCCGTTGCCCGACGTGCTAGCGCGCAGACAATCTGTTGGTGCATTCGGCGGCTGCTGAAGCGTTTCGGCAGCCGCTTTTTATACGGAGTTTAAATACAACAGTCTGTTGTATTACGTAGAGTGGTATATCTCTAGCAGGAAAAATGCGAGAGACGGAGCATTATGGCGTTGCTAGTAGGACTGGACGTAGGGTCGACGACGACCAAAGTTTACGCGATGCACGAGGATATGACCGAGGCGTGGTGGGGATATCGCCGCCACGGGGCGTGTCAGGCAGCGAGCGTGCGCGCCATGCTCGGCGAGCTCGCCGAGCGCTTTCCCCATGAGTCGCTGCGCGTTGCGGTGACCGGCTCGGGTGCGCGCGATATCGCGACCGCGCTGGGCGCCTCGTACGTTCAGGAGGTGGTCGCCAACGCGCTCGCGATCAGCAGGTTCTATCCGCAGACGCGCTGCGCAATCGAGCTGGGCGGCCAAGACGCTAAGATGATCTTCTTCCGCACCAACGATAAGGGAGACATCGAGGTTGCCGACATGCGCATGAACGGCTCGTGCGCAGGCGGTACCGGTGCATTTATCGACGAGATGGCAAAGCTCATGGGGGTCGGCACCGAATCGGGCGAGTTCGAGCAGCTCGCAAGCCGGGGAACGACCGTCCACGAAGTCTCGGGCCGCTGCGGCGTGTACGCAAAGACCGATATCCAGCCGCTGCTCAACGAGGGCATTCCTACCACCGACCTGGCGCTTTCGGCGCTTCACGCGGTCGCCCGCCAAACGATCGGCGGTCTGGCCCAGGGTATCGACATCGAGCCGCCGGTAATCTTCGAGGGCGGTACGCTCGCCTACAACCCCACGCTGGTCCGCGTGTTCCGGGAGCAACTGAATCTATCGGACGATCAGGTTATCGTCCCGCGCGATCCGCAGATCATGGTCGCGCGCGGTGCCGCCCTGTCGCTGGCCGACATGTTCGCATCGTCCCAACCGATCGACCTTCCCGACGCTTTTGTCCGGCTGGATAAGCTCGAGACGGTCGCGCCCGCAAGCGGGGAGGGACGTCTTGCCCAGCCCTTTTTTGCCACACCTGCCGAGCAGGAGGATTTTACGGCACGCCATGGCAAAGAGACGCCGGCAAAGGGTCCGGATGCGTATGCGCCCGGAGAGACGGTGCGTGTGGCGCTCGGTATCGATTCGGGGAGCACGACGACCAAGTTCGCCCTGGTCGATGAGGCGGGTGAGCTTGTCGATTCGTTCTACGCGTCTAATAACGGCAGACCGCTCGACGTCGCCCAACAGGGTCTTGTCAGCTTGAAGAACCGCTGGGAGACAGCGGGAGTCACGCTTGCGATCGATGCCGTGGGCACCACGGGATACGGCGAGGAGCTTTTCGCGCGCGCGTTCCACGCCGACTACCATACGGTCGAGACGGTCGCGCACGCCCGCGCCGCGTGCGCATGCGTTCCCGATGCGACCTTCGTGCTCGACATCGGCGGACAGGATATGAAGGCCATCTGGCTCAACCACGGCGTGCTGACCGATATCGTCGTCAACGAGGCGTGCTCTGCGGGCTGCGGCTCGTTCCTCGAGGGTTTTGCCAAAAACCTCGGAATAGCCGTTGAGGATATCGCGACCGAGGCATTTTCGTCCAAAGCCCCCGCCGTTCTCGGCAGCCGCTGCACGGTGTTCATGAACAGCAGCGTCGTTTCCGAGCAGCGGCGCGGTAAGGGTCCGGGCGACATCATGGCCGGTCTCTGCCGTTCGATTATCGAGAACGTGTTCACCAAGGTCATTCGCGTTTCAAATCTCAACCGTCTGGGCGACAAAGTCGTCGTCCAGGGCGGCACGTTCCGAAACGACGCGGTGCTGCGCGCATTCGAGCAGTATCTGGGCAAACCCGTCACGCGTGCGCCCCACCCGGGGCTGATGGGCGCTATCGGTATCGCCCTGCTCGCGCGCGAGGAATGCCGCAAGGGCGACGCCGGCACGTCGTTTATCGGGCTCGATGCCGTGGAGCGCTTCGAGCATCGCGAGTTCGGCGGCGTTACCTGCCGTCGGTGCAACAACCGCTGCCAGCGCGCGGTCGTGGCATTTGGCGACGGCTCGCTTTACGTCACGGGCAATCGCTGCCCGCGCGGCGGCGCCATCTCATGGGATGGGCTCGTGCGCGAGGTTCCCGCGGCGGAGGAGCTGCGTCCGCAGGGTGCTTGCGAGGCACAGGCACCCGGCACGGGGCGCGACCGGACCGCGGCTGCCCCCAATCTCTTTGTCGACCGCGAGAAGCTGCTGTTCGAGTCGTACCCCACGGTTCCCGTCTGCGGGGGGCGCGATGTCACGATCGGCATTCCCCGTGTGCTCGAGTTCTGGGACACCATGCCGTTCTGGTCGACGTTCTTCAGCACGCTCGGCTTTAAGGTGCGCGTCTCGGGACGCAGCACCAAGGCGATGTACGAGCGCGGTCTGGCGCACGTCACATCCGACACCGTGTGCTTCCCGGCCAAGCTCGTCCACGGGCACATCCGCAATCTCGTCGACGCCGGCGTCGACCGCATCTTCATGCCCATCATCACGACGGTGCCCACCGAAAACACCGCCTCTACCAGCGAGTGGATGTGCGCCGTCGTAAAGGGATACCCCTACGTGATGCGCAATTCCGATAACCCGGAGGAGCGTTTCGGCGTTCCGTTCGATACGCCGCTGTTCCACTGGTACGACGAGGGCGACCGAAACCGCCAGCTCAAGGCGTGGTGCAAGGAGACCTTCGATATCGATGCCGACCTGGTTGCCAAGGCGACCGAGCAGGCGGACCGCGCGCAGGAGACGTTTGAGAACCAGCTGCAGCTGCGCGGCAGGCAGGTGCTCGAGAACGTGCGCGAGGACGGCGGCTACGCGGTGGTGATCGCTTCGCGCCCGTACCACAACGACCCGCTGGTCAACCACGGGCTGCCCAAGCTCTTCTCTGAGCGCGGCATCCCCGTGCTGACGCCCGATGCGGTGCCGGGGGTCTGCAACGTCGATCTTTCCAACAGCCGCATCGACATCGTGAACAACTACCATGCGCGCATGCTGTCGTGCGCGGTCATCGTCGCATCGACGCCCGAGCTCGAGCTCGTGCAGATGGGCAGCTTCGGCTGCGGCCACGATGCGTATCTCACCGACGAGATCGCGCGCATGATGGGCGAGATGGGCTCCAAGGTTCCGATGATGATCAAGCTCGATGAGAGCGACGTCGCCGGTCCCATGGGCATTCGCGTGCGTTCGTTTATCGAGTCGGTCAACCGTCGTCGCGCGGAGGAGCGTGCCGAGGGCGCCCGGGTGCACGCGGTCCATCCGCTCGACGACCCGTATAAGGTCAAGTACACCAAGCGCGACCGGCACGACAAGATCGCGCTGGTCCCCAACACCTCCCATGCGTTCTGCAGGCTCATGACCGCGGCGATGCGCAATCAGGGCGTGCGCGCCGAGGCCCTTGATATCGGGCGCGAGGATGCCATCCGCCTGGGCAAACGCTATGTGCACAACGAC
Source organism: Methanobrevibacter smithii (assembly GCA_963634045.1). Taxonomy (GTDB): domain Bacteria; phylum Actinomycetota; class Coriobacteriia; order Coriobacteriales; family Coriobacteriaceae; genus Collinsella. Next base: position 2,329 of record CAVHBE010000187.1, on the reverse strand, counting down.
ATCTGCTTCCCCGCGCAAATCGTGATCGGCGAGGCGCTCGCGGCACTCGAGAGCGGTAAGTACGACCCGCACGACGTCGCCGTGGTGACTGGCAAGTATATCGGCGACTGCCGCCTGACGCACTACATGCCCCTGCTGCGCCGCGCGCTCGACGACGCGGGATACGACTATGTCCCGGTGCTCACCAACGACGACGTCGATGCTCACAATGCGCATCCGGGCTTCAAGCTCGGCCTTGGCCCGAGCATCCAGATCGCCTACGGTCTTCCCATGATCGATGCCCTCGAGGCCATGCTTAGGCGCATCCGTCCCTACGAGCTCGAGAAGGGCGCGGCGGACGCTGCGTTCGACCGCGCGCTCGATGAGGTTATCGAGGGCATGGAGCGCTCCGGGCTGAGAGGCCAGGCGACGGGCTTCAAACGCGCGCTTGCGATCATGGACGCCGTTCCGTACGACCGCTCGAACCCACATCCGACCGTTCTCATCGTGGGCGAGTACCTGCTCAATTTCCATCTCGGCGCCAACCACGAGATCGAGCGCTACCTCGAGGACAACGGGCTCGAGGTCATCGAGGCGCGCATGACCGACGTAATCCGCAAGACCTATTTCTACAAGCATGCGCAGTCGCGCGAGTTCCACGTCGACCTGTCGCTGCCCGAAAAGGCCTGGTACGCCACGGCGGACAACCTGTTCGAGCTCGCGCACGACCGTTGCGACCGCCTGGGCGCGGCGAGCCCGCTCTACGAGCCGCCGACGCGCATGCCCGAGCTCGTGCGCGCGAGCGATAAGATCCTGCACCATACGTTCGATGCGGGCGAGGGCGTGCTGATTCCGGCGGAGATTCTCGAGCACGCCAAGCGCGGCTGCCGCAACTTCGTGATCCTGCAGCCGTTCGGGTGTCTGCCCAACCATGTCGTGGGGCGCGGGCTCATCCATGCGCTCAAGGAGCAGTATCCCACGGCGCAGTTCCTGCCGCTCGACTACGATCCCGACGTGAGCTTCGCCAACGTGGAGAACCGTCTTCAGATGCTCATCATGAACGCCAAGGCGCAGGGGTGCGGTGAGGCGCATGGCGAGACCGCGTAAGGACGCCGATGCGCCCGATGCACGCACCCGTATCATCGAGGCGTTTTGGGAGCTCATCGAGAACAACAGCATCTTCGAGCTGTCGGTTGGCGAGGTGACCCGCGCCGCCCAGTGCAATCGCGGAACGTTTTACTACTATTTTCACGATTTCGATGAACTCGTCGCCATCGCCATAGCCCAGCTGCTGCAGGATAACGAGCTCATCACCGATGCCCTCTGGCATTTTTCGAGCGAGGGCGACCTTTCGGCGTTCGACCGGCGCGACGTCCGCTGCCTGCTGCGGCGCATCGTCATCACCATGAGGGCGGGTGCCGCCGAGCAGGTCGTGCAGGGCATCCATACGATCATCATCGACCGCGTGAGAGAGATCGTCCACCCCGACGGAGAAGAGCTCAAGGCAGATTCGAGCTTTGCGGTGGGCTTTCTGGTCTCGGGCATCATGGGCTTTGTGATGGCGGTCGGCTTTGCCCGGGAGGGCGGCGAGGAGATAGACCTCGAGCAGCCGGGGGACAGCGCGTGCGCGTACCTGAGGGCGGTCGCCATGCAGACGGTGGAAACGGTCGCGCAAGTCGAGGGCGTCGATACATCCGAGCTGCTCGAACGCGTCTCCAAGGAGGCCGATGCCTATCGCGCATCGCGTGCGACGAGTCCCGACGTGGTGAAAGACGCCTAGGGTTTCTCTTGCGGGGCGCCTGTCGCGCATCGCGCGGTGAGTCCCGCGATGCGGTCATAACCTGCATTCATGTGAGCCGGGTTTATAGATATTCCTCCAGCTGTTAACATAGACAACCTGTGGGTAAAGAGACAAAAGCGCCGCCGACGGGCGGGCGTTTTGATTTCGATGAACTCATGTAAGGAAACGAGCATGTTAGATAGATTTACCGATCGAGCGCGCAAGGTCATGTCGATGGCCAAACAGGAGGCGCTCGATCTGCACTCAAATAAGGTGGGCACCGAGCACCTGCTGCTCGCACTCGCCAAGGAGGACGAGGGCATCGCTGCCGAGGCGCTGCGCTCGCTTGATATCTCCTACGACGACATCATGGACACCCTCAAGGAGGTCCAGACCACGGTTCCCGAGCCCAGCGAGGAGACCGAGGCTGCCAAGCTTGCCTTTACGCCGCTCGTCATTAGCGTGATGGAGCGCTCCTTCCGCGTGGCACGTGAGAACAACCAGACCTACGTGTCGACCGAGCACTTGCTGATTGGCATCGTCGAAGAGGGTAACGGCATGGCCATGGAC
>CAVHBE010000186.1:0-7709 GCA_963634045.1 Methanobrevibacter smithii | reverse complement strand
GTCTCGGGGCGCGCGGTGGCGACGACGATGTAATCCTGGCCGTTGACCGGCTCGGTCAGCGGGTAGCGCAGGTGCCACAGGTGGCCCTTCTCGTCCTTATATTCGGCCTCGTCATCCGAGATGGCAGTGGTGCAGTTGGGGCACCAGTTAACGATACGCTTGCCACGGTAGATCAGGCCATCGTGGTACCAATCGCAGAAGACCTTGCGCACGGCCTGTGCGTAATCCTCGTCCATGGTAAAGCGCTCGTTATCAAAGTCGACGGAGCAGCCCATACGCTTGATCTGCTCGACGATGATGCCGCCGTACTCGTGGGTCCAATCCCAGCAGGCGTCGACAAACTTGTCGCGGCCGATCTCCAGGCGGCTGATGCCCTCACTCTTGAGCTTCTTGTCGACCTTAGTCTGCGTGGCAATACCGGCGTGGTCGGTACCCAGCACCCAACGCGTGGACTTGCCGCGCATGCGGGCCATACGGATGATGGCGTCCTGGATGGAGTCGTCGGTGGCGTGACCCATGTGGAGCTTGCCGGTCACGTTGGGAGGCGGAATGGTGACGGTGCAGTCGCCCACGCCCTCACGGCGCTTGTAGTAGCCGCCGTCGAGCCACTTCTGCAGGATCGCCGGCTCGTTGGTCGACGGATCGTAGTTCTTGGGCATTTCTTCCATATATCTCTCCCTTGCCCGTCGGGGAGGAATGTAGGCCCGCCAGGGTCTACATTCCTCCCCTTAGGTATCGCTTACTTCAGTCTGAATGACTTCGCTGAGGCTTAAACAAACACACAGAATAACACAGGTAGTTGGGGTTATTGCGCATATATAAAATAGCCTCCGACCGCGGGTGGTCGGAGGCTATTTACAAACACGTTTTTGGCTGGTTTACCCGTAGATGCGCTGGGGCTGTTCTTCACCCTTGACGGAGGCTTCGGTCACGATGACCTTGACGACACCCTCCTCGCTAGGGAGGTCGAACATCGTCTGCTGCAGCACGTCCTCGCAGATGGAGCGCAGGCCGCGGGCGCCGGTCTTGCGGGCGAGCGCCATGCGGGCGATCTCGTGCAGGGCCGCGTCCTCAAACTCAAGCTCAACGTCCTCGAGCTGGAACATCTTACGGTATTGACGGACCACGGCGTTCTTGGGTTCGGTCAGGATCGACACCAGGTCATCCTCGTCGAGCGCCTGCGTCTGGGTGACGACGGGCGTACGTCCCACAAACTCGGGGATCATGCCAAAGGCGTTGAGGTCCTGCGGGAGCACCTGGCGGAGCAGGTCGTTCTCGTCGACCGAGGTGGGGCCGGCAATCTCGGAGTTAAAGCCCACGCCCTTGTTGCCCACGCGATCGGCGATGATCTTATCCAGGCCCACAAAGGCACCGCCGCAGATGAACAGGATGTTGGTCGTGTCGATCTGCAGCAGCTCTTGCTGGGGATGCTTACGGCCGCCGGTGGGCGGAACGCTTGCCACCGTGCCCTCAAGGATCTTAAGCAGCGCCTGCTGAACTCCCTCGCCCGAGACATCGCGGGTAATGGAGAGGTTTTCGGCCTTGCGGGCGATCTTATCAATCTCGTCCACGTAGATAATGCCCACCTGAGCGCGCTCAATGTCACCATCGGCAGCATTGATGAGCTTGAGCAAGATGTTCTCCACGTCCTCGCCCACGTAGCCGGCCTCGGTAAGCGCAGTGGCGTCGGCGATGGCAAACGGCACCTCGAGGATGCGCGCGAGCGTCTGGGCCAGCAGGGTCTTACCGGTACCGGTGGGACCGAGCAGCAAGATGTTGGACTTGGCGAGCTCTACCTCGTCCATATCGTCGTCGAACTGCGAACCCATGCCGTCGTCAAAGGCAGACACCGCGGCGCCGCCTTCGATGACGCGGCGGTAGTGGTTGTACACGGCAACCGACACGGCGCGCTTGGCGTCCTCCTGGCCCATGACATAGGCCGAAAGCTCGTCGTAGATCTCGTGCGGGGTCGGCACGTGCGTGATGACCTGGCGGTCGTCCTCGAGCTCAAAGCCCTCGGTCTCGGGGTCCACGGCGGGCTGGGATGCAGCCTGGCCGTGGTCGTTGAGGAAGCCCGGCAGCTTACCGTTGCGGGCGGCGTCCATAAAGTCCGAAGCCAGCGACTCCTCCAAGATCTCGGAGCAGGCGGCGACGCACTCGTCGCAGATAAAGATGTTGGTCGGACCCTTAACAAGGCGACGAACCTGTCCCTGCTCTTTTCCGCAGAATGAGCAGCGGATGGGATTGCCGTTCTCGTCGAAGTTGTCCTGCATGTTACCGGCCATCCTAGGCGTCCTTCGCGGCGAGGTCGCGCGAGGTGACGATACGGTCGATCAGACCGTAGTCGAGGGCCTCGGAAGCGGTCAGGTAGTTGTCGCGCTCGGTATCGGCCTGGACCTTCTCGATGGGCTGGCCCGAGGCGTCGGACAGGATCTGGTTGAGCTCGCGGCGAGTCTTCTTGATCTCCTCGGCAACGATCTCGATCTCGGTCTGCTGGCCCTGGGCACCGCCGCTGGGCTGGTGAATCATGACCTTGGAGTGCGGCAGGCAGAAGCGCTTGCCCTTAGCGCCGGCCGAAAGCAGCACGGCGGCCATGGACGCGGCCATACCGACGCAGATGGTGGAGACCTGCGGCTTGATGAAGTTCATGGTGTCCAGAATCGCCAGGCCGGAGTAGACCTCGCCGCCGGGCGAATTGATGTAGAGTGAGATATCCTTCTCGGCATCCTGGCTCTCAAGATGCAGCAGCTGGGCAACGACCAGGTTGGCGCTGACGGAGTTAATCTCCTCGCCCAAGAAGATGATGCGGTCGTTGAGCAGGCGCGAATAGATATCGTAGCTGCGCTCGCCGCGCGGCGTCTGCTCGATAACGTATGGCACGAGGGCGGAATCGAACTTAGCGATCATACGCATCTCCATTTCTCTTACGGACCAATAGTGGTTCTAGATAAACGTACGGTGCCCGCATGCTATGCATTGGCTGGCACCGTACGAAGCAACCGGATAACCGGTGTATAACTTTACCCCATCACGGGCACATGCATGCGCTCGCGAGCAAGGTGGCGAGAATTACTCGGCGTCCTTGGCGGTCTCGTCGACCTCGGTCACCTTGGCGTTCTCGACCAGGTGGTCGACGGCCTTGGAGCGACGGATGGACTCGCGGACGGCAGGCATACGGCCATCGGCGATGAACTCGGCCTTGGAAGCCTCGACGTCCTTGACGCCGGCCTTCTCGAACTCGGCGTTGATGTCGTCCTCGGTGACCTCAATCTTGAGCTCACGGGCGAGGGCGTCGAGAGCCAGGGACTCACGGGCAACGTCGTTGGCCTGCTTGTGCAGGTCGCCGATGAACTGCTCCATGGTCAGACCGGAAGCGGGCAGCCAGGTGTCCAGGGTCATGCCGCGGGCAGCGAGGTTGGACAGGAAGTTCTGGCCAAGCTCCTCAAAGACGGACTGCTCGTAGTCGGCGTCCATCTCGTCGAGCTGCAGACGCTCGGCGAGAGCGGAGACGCAACGGTTCTCCTTCTCGGCCGGCAGGCGGGAAGCCTTGTCCTGCTCGATCTCGATCTTGATGGCGTCGCGCATAGCGTCGATGCTGTCAAAGCCAAAGTCGGACTTGACGAGCTCGTCGGTGAGCTCGGGGGTGTTGCGGACCTTGATGCCCTTGACGGTGACCTCGACGGTGTGGGTCTCGGCCTCCTCGCCCTCCTCGACCTCGTCGGTCCAGGTGACGGTCTTGACGTCGTCAACGTTAGCGCCGATCAGGGCCTCGTTGAACTCCTTGGGGTTGCTGTCGCTACCGGCGATGAGCATACGGCCCTCGGCGGCAAAGTTGTCGGCGTTCTCGACGGCCTTGAGGTCGACGGTGACGTAATCCTCGGCCTCGACGGCGCGACCCTCGACGTCCTCGAAGGTGGCACGGTAGTTGAGGAGCATCTCGACCTGGTTGTTGATCTCGGACTCGGTGACCTCCGCAGGGGGCATCTCGATCTCGACAGCGTCGAAGGAGGAGAGCTCAGCGGCGGGACGCAGGGAGAACTCGACGGTGTAGGTGTAGTCCTCGTGATCCTTGGCGAGGTCAAGCTCCTTGTAGTCACCGTTCTTGGTGGGGACGATGTCCAGCTCGTTGAGGACGGCGGGCTCGTTGGCGGCGATCAGGTCGTTGGTGGCCTGAGCGAGGGTAGCCTCGGCGCCAAGAGCGGAGTCGATGACCGGACGGGGAGCCTTGCCGGCGCGGAAGCCCGGGAAGCGGTACTTCTTGGCGGTGTCCTTGTAGGCCTTCTTGATCGCGGCGTCGACGTCGGCGGCCGGGATGGTGACCGTAGCGGTGAGCTTGGCGTCCTTGACGTCAGAAGCGGTGATGTTCAACACGTTCCTCCTCATACTGCCCAGCTTATCTGAGGTGCTGGTACCTTTATGCAACAAAGAGTCGCGACGGCCGAAGCCGACGCAGATGCGTTGGTGCGGGCGAAAGGACTCGAACCTTCACGGGAATCCCACCAGAACCTAAATCTGGCGCGTCTACCAATTCCGCCACGCCCGCATGAGCGCACAGACTAGGAATGATAGCAGATACGAACGACAAGCGCACGCACACCTTTTACAAGCTCACGACCTCACCACGAGTGCAAAAGGCGGGACGAGTTGCCCCGCCCCGCCAATTACGACTTGTTCGCTGACCCGCTACTCCCCCAGCAGGGCCTTCTCGGGCGTGATCGGCAGCGAGCGAACCTGGTGGCCGGTGGCGTGTGCCACGGCCGAGGCAACGGCGGCGAGCGGCGTGTTGATGACGACCTCGCCGATCGACTTGGCGCCAAACGGGCCCGTCGGCTCGTAACTCGGCTCAAAGGCCACGCGAATGCAGCCGATATCCAGGCGCGTGGGCAGCTTGTAGCTCATAAAGTTGCCGGTGCGCAGGCGACCGCGGTCGTCGTGCTCAACGATCTCGTAGAGCGCGTGACCGATGCCCTGGGCAATGCCGCCCTCGGCCTGGACGCGCGCGAGCGCCTCGTTGATCACGGTGCCGCAGTCCACGGCCGCCGCGTAGTCAACCACGGTCACCTTGCCGGTGGCCTTGTCGACCTCGACCTCGGCAATGCCGGCCATAAACGGCGGGGGCGAAACGGGCAGGCAGGCAGAGGCATGCGAGGTCAGCGCGTCGCCGCCCGCGATGTTCTTGACGCACAGGTTGGCAAAGTCGCGCAGCGTGAGGTAGCGGTTCTGCTCGCGCGCGGCACGCTCGTCGGACAGGCGCACGTACTGACCATCGAAGACCACATCGGCGGCGTCCACGTCCCACATCTGGGCGGCCTTGGCGCAGATCTTCTCGCGCAGCTCGGTCGCGGCATTCTTGGCTGCAAGGCCCGTCACGTACGTACCCGAGCTCGCGTACGAGCCGGCGTCGAACGGCGACACGTCGGTGTCCACGCCGCGCACCACGATAAGCGAGCTCTCCACGCCCAGCTCCTCGGCGGCAATCTGCGCCAGAATCGTGTCGACGCCCATGCCGTTATCGGTGGCGCCGGTGCCGATGGTAATGAAGCCGTCCTCTTCAAGGCGCATGTCGATGCCGGCGATATCCACATTGGAGATACCCGAGCCCTGCATGGTGAGCGCACAGCCCAGGGCGCGCACGCGGTCGCCCAGGTCCACGGCCAGCGGCTTGTCGCGCCAGCCGATCATGTCCATCGCGCGCAGCAGGCAGCGGTCGAGCGCGCAGGCGTTGAGCTTCTCGTTGTAGTACTGCGGCATGACCTCGCCCTCGTGCACGATGTTCTTAAGGCGCAAGTCGGCGGGATCCATGTGCAGCATGTCGGCGAGCTCGTTGACGGCGCTCTCCACGGCAAACTGGCCCTGGGTAGCACCGTAGCCGCGATACGCGCCGCCGCGGTTGGTATTGGTGTAGACGGCGTCCCAGCTAAAGCGGCTCGCCTTCACATGGTTGTAGATGGGCAGGCTCTTGTGGCCCGAAAGGCCGATCGTCGTGGTGGCATGCTCGCCATAGGCGCCGGCGTTGGACAGCGTATGTAGGTCGATGGCCGTGATGGTGCCGTCGTTCATGGCGCCCAACTTGACGGTCATCTGCATCTGATGTCGCGAGTTGCCCGCGGTGATGGTCTCCTCGCGGGTGTAGCAGCAGTAGCTCGGGCGGCCGGTCTGCTGGGTGACGAATGCCACGAAGATCTCGCAGCAGCCCGTCTGCTTGGAGCCAAAACCGCCGCCGATGCGCGGCTTGATGACCTGCACCTGCGACTGCGGAATGTCGAGCGACTGCGCGACCATGCGGCGCACGTGGAAAGGCACCTGCGTGGAGGTGGTCACCGAGATGCGGCCGAAGGCGTCGGTCGTCGCGAAGGCGCGGAAGGTCTCCATGGGCGCGGTCTGCGTGGCCTGGCTGGTGTAGGTGCGCTCAAAGACGATGTCGCTCTGGGCGAAGGCCTCGTCCAGGTCGCCATAATCGCTGGTACCGCTGCACACCAGGTTGCGGGACACGTCGCCGCCCTGCGGGAACATAAAGGTCACGTCGCCCTCGGGGTGGACCACGATGTCATTATCGAGCGCCTGGGTAAAGTCGAGCAGCGGCTCGAGCACCTCATAGTCGACCTTGATGAGTTTGAGCGCCTTGTCGGCAGCCTCCTCGGTCTCGGCGGCGACGATCGCCACCTCCTCGTTTTGGTAACGGACGAGGTTCTCGAGAATTAGGCGGTCGTAGGGACTCGGCTGCGGATAGCTCTGGCCAGCGATGGTAAAGCGGCGCTTGGGCACGTCCTCGTAGGTGTAGACGCCCACGACGCCGGGCACCTTCAGGGCGCGCGACGTATCGATGGAGCGGATCTTGGCGCGGGCATACGGGCTGCGCTTGAGTTTGACGATGAGCGCGCCGGCGGGCACCATATCGCCCGTGTAGACGGGACGGCCCTCGAGCAGGGCCTTCGAGTCCTTCTTGGGCTGCTTGTGGGTAATCTGCTTGTAGGTGACGCCGTCGCAGCTGGTTTCGTTGACCGGCAGCTCGGGCATCTCGAAGCCCACCTGCACGCCAGACTCGTTGAGGAAGCGGACGATGGCGCGCAGCTGGCTCTCATAGCCGCTGCAGCGGCAGAGGTTGCCGGCGAGCTGGCGCGAGAGTTCCTCGCGCGTGGCGACGAGGCTCGGGTCCTCCTTGGCGGCGCGGGCAAGCGCCAGCACGTTCATGATGAGGCCGGGGGCGCAAAAACCGCACTGCTCGGCGCCTTCGGCAGCCATTGCGCGGGCGAGCGCCTCGGACTCGGCCTTGAGGCCCTCGAGCGTGGTGACGGAGCGGCCCTCAACACGGGCGGCGGGAACCGAGCAGCTCAGCACCGGGTCGCCGTCGAGCCACACCGTGCACAGACCGCAGTTGGTGGTCTCGCAGGCGCAGCGCACCGACGCGCAGCCCTGCTCGCGCAGTAGCGCAAAGAGCATGGTATCGGGGGCAATCTGAACCTTGACCTTGCGGCCGTTGAGCGTAAAGGAAAGATCGATGAGTTTGGCAGCCATTAGCGCACCTCGCTAGAATCGACGCCGGGCACGCGGCGGCAGGAATACTCGTCCGTGGCAAACTTGGGGACCTGCACGGTCTCGAGCTCGCGGGCAAGCGCGGCAGAAAGCTCGATGCCGGCGGCGCGGCGCACAGCCTGAATCGCCAGCGGGGCCGAGATGCGACGGCGGTAGTCAGCCGAGCCCCACAGGTT
>CAVHBE010000185.1:16521-19105 GCA_963634045.1 Methanobrevibacter smithii | reverse complement strand
GCCACACCGAGACCACCGTTGTCATGAAGGACAACAAAGACGATTAACCATTCTGACCAATACCACCCGGCCTTTGACGAGAAGGGAAGATCACCATGGGACTCTTGAAAGCTGGATTGGGAGCTGCCGGCGGCGTCATGGCCGACCAGTGGAAGGAATTTATCTATTGCGAATCGATGCCCGCTGATGTCTTGGCCTGCAAGGGCAGCAAGCGCACCGGCGGCCGCAGCTCCAACACGCGCGGCGAGGACAACGTCATCTCCAACGGCTCGGTCATCGCCGTCAACGACGGCCAGGGCATGCTCGTGGTGCAAAACGGCAAGATCATCGAGGTTGCGCTGGAGCCCGGCGAGTTTGTCTTTGACACCGGCAGCGAGCCGAGCGTCTTTAGCGGCAACCTGGGCGATTCCATCAAGGAAACCTTTGCCAATATCGGCAGCCGCTTTACCTTTGGCGGCGACGCGGGCAAGGACCAGCGCGTCTACTTTATCAACACCAAGGAGATCATCGGCAACAAGTACGGCACCGCCTCGCCCGTGCCCTTCCGCGTGGTCGATAACAACATTGGCCTGGATGTCGACATCTCCGTGCGCTGCAACGGCGAGTATTCGTACCGTATCACCAACCCGCTGCTGTTCTACACCAATGTGTGCGGCAACGTGACCGATAGCTACACGCGCGATAAGATCGACAGCCAGCTTAAGTCCGAGCTGCTCACCGCTCTGCAGCCCGCCTTTGCCAAGATCTCGGAGATGGGTATCCGCTACAGCGCCATCCCCGGCCACACCACCGAGCTCGCCCGCGCGCTCAACGAGGTCCTCTCGGCCGACTGGCGCGACCTGCGCGGCGTCGAGATCGTGAGCTTTGGCGTCAACTCCATCGCCGCCTCGCAAGAAGACGAGCAGATGATCAAGGACCTGCAGAAGGCCGCGGTCATGCGCGATCCCACCATGGCAGCCGCCAACATCGCCAGCGCCCAGAGCGATGCGATGCGCGCAGCAGCCGCCAACCCCAACGGCGCGATGGCAGGCTTTATGGGCATGGGCATGGCAGGTGGCATGGGCGGCATGAATGCCAGCCAGCTGTTCGCCGCCGGCCAGGCACAGCAGCAGGCTGCCCCGCAGCCGGCTCCGGCACCCGCCCCCGCACCAGCTCCTGCCGCCGCCCCCGCGGCCGGCACGTGGACCTGCAGTTGCGGTGCCACCAACACCGGCAAGTTCTGCCCCGAGTGTGGCAGTCCCGCACCCGCCCCGGCACCGACCAAGTGGTTCTGCCCCAACTGCGGCAGCGAAAACGGCGGCAAGTTCTGCAGCAACTGCGGAACGCCCAGGCCCTAGCCCCTCTATCTGGTAATTGGCGGGGGATCCGCCGCCCCCGCATTTGCTTCTATGGGTTTCGTTCGATAAAGGAGGACACCATGAAGACAACGTTCAAAAAGTCCGTACTCGCATTCCTGACATGCGTCCTGGCGCTCGCCTTTGCCCTGACGGGCTGCAGCGGCGGCGGCAAAGACCCCAAGGCCAACTTCGTCGGCAGCTGGCAGTACTCGGGTGGAACCTTGGACGGCGAAGAGCTCACCGATGAGTACATGGATATGCTCAAGGAGTGGGGCCTCAACTGTATCCTGATCCTCGACGAAGACGGCACGGGCGTCCTCGACATGTTCCTTGAGGTCGCCGACCTGAAATGGGAGGCCAAGGACGCCACCACCGTAACGATTACCGCCGAAGATGAGTCGCACGACCTGAAGCTCAAGGACGACAAGCTCGTCCTCGAGGTGGAAGGCGACAAGCTTATCTTTACCAAGTCCGACAAGGACCTGTCCGGTACGGTGAAGAAGGATCGTGAGGCGGCCGAGAAGGAAGAGGAGATCGATGAGGCCGTCGAAGACGACGATGTCCAGAGCGTCGAAATCTCCCCCGCCGTCACCGTCGCCGATGACGACCTGTGCACCATCACCATCACCGAGAAGTTCAAGGACGACTGGGGCGACATCGGCTTTGTCGTTAACATCACCAACAAGAGCGACAAGGACCTGACCTTCTACGCTCCCTCCGGCAAGACCAATGTCAACGGCACCATGAAAGACCCCTGGTTCTCGGCTCACCTGATGCCCGGCACCAACGCCACCGAGGAATTCACGTTCTCGAACGGCGAGCTTGACAGCCTTGACGACCTGGTCAACACGACCATCGGCATCGACGCCTATCTGACCGATTCCTACGAGGACGTCGCCTCCTACAGCGCAACCATCGCGTAACGGCAGACACCGACAGCCGCGGATTGGCGGACACATCCACGCATACCAGGCGGGACCGCAGGAGTTGATCCTGCGGCCCCGCCGCTTTATGCCGATGCGTAACGAGCGCTAGCGCTCCATGTTGGGAACGATGCTGCCCTCCGTTACTGCGCGCACGGCCAAGCGCATGATGTTGTCGTAGCCGGTCTTATTGAGAATCTCCGAGATGCGGCGTTTGATGGTGCCCTCGCTCATAAACAGCTCGGCCGCGATCTCGCGACGGCTCTTGCCCTCGCAGGCAAGGCGCAAAATCGACAGCTCTACATCGTCGAGGGCCGCCGTGCC
>CAVHBE010000185.1:1805-16511 GCA_963634045.1 Methanobrevibacter smithii | reverse complement strand
CCAGACGGGCGTGGGCGACCGCTATGTGCTGGAGAAGATGCTCTCGGGCGGCTTGGGAAACGTGCAGTAACCCGCCAACGTGGAGCGCATCACGGCGAAAAGCTCGTCGATACCGACGTTCTTGTACACAAAGCTGTCGACGCCCGCCTCGCGCGCCTGGTCCACAAAGGTGATTTCGGGCATACCAGTCATGATAATGACGCGGCACTCGGGCAGTTGTTCTTTGATGCGCGCCGCCGCCACGATGCCGTTGGAATCATGCTCGGTGCATACGTCCATCAGTATCATGTCCGGGCGCTCCTTAAGCACAACGTCCAAGGCATCCGAGGCGTCGGCGATCGCGGCAACAACCGTCATGTCGGGCTGGTCACCGACGGAGCGCGCGAGGCTCTCGCGCAAGATAGCCTGGTCTTCGACGATTAACACGCGAATCATGAACTTCTCCTTTGGACCGTGGCGCTGGAGGCGAGCGGGATGGACACCGTAAGCGTGAAGGGCGGGGCGGTGTGGACTTCCAGGCTGCCGCCCAGATTCTGTGCGACATGCCTCATACCTGGGATACCCGTTCCCTCGCGATACGATACGGGTGCAGGCGCTCCGTCGTTAGAAACGACCATCCGCGCGACAGCGCCGTCTTCCATCCCCTCCTGCCACAGGCGCACATGGACCTGATGGGCCTGTGCATGCTTGGTGGCATTGGTCGAGGCTTCGCGGATAATCTGCAAAAATGCTGCGGCGACACGCGCGTCGTTTGGCAGCTCGCCCTCCACATCAATCTGCACGCTCACCAGGCCAAAGGCATGGACGATATCGCCCAATTGCTCTGCCGGTTCGGTGTCGCCCCCGCTGCGCAGATCGGCAGCGATTGAGCGCAGCAGCGGGTCGATCTGCTCGAGTGACTCGTCATCCAGGCGCCCTTCCTCCAGATAACGATGGAGAATGGACAGGCGCTGCCCGATCACGTCGTGCACGCGAGCGCGCATACGCAGATAGGCCGCATTGTCAGCAACTTTTTTGACTTCTTCGATCTGGGCTTGGAGCTCTTGGCCCGCAAGCTCAAGCAGGTGGTTGGCTTGCGCTAGGCGATCATGGGCATGCGCATACTCTGTTACATCCAGACCGATAATGCGCTCGAAGAGGCGGCCCGAAATCATAACGTCATCGTGCACGAACAAGCGAATCTCGGCGGGAGAAACCTCGACCACAACGCGCGCCTCACCAAAGCGGTCCAGATTAATCCGCACACGGTTCCTGCTGCTTTCGGGCATTTGCATGCTGAGTTTGCGTAGGTCGTTCCATGTACCGCTCATATCGCCTAGGTCGGTGGGCATATGAAGCTCCACCAGGTTTTTGCGCATGCAGCGGTTCATGAGCAGCGGACGGCCCCTCGGGTCCAGATACAGGATGCCCACGGGAATCACGTTGATGGTCTCGATCGTCGAGAACATGGTGATATCCTCCTGGCGGTTGCGGACATCCATCAAGAGCGCCGCGATGGAACGGAACAGGAAGAACGCTCCCTCTGCGATAAGGACAACGGTCCACGCCGAGCCCATGGCAAAAACCACCGGCGGTGTCACGGCGGCAACGAGCAACAGTTCGGCCAGCATGACGGGGCGACGATAGCGCACCATAAGCACCACGCCGTAGGCAAAGATCACGGCATTGAGCCACAACGCTCCGCCCATTGCCCTGGCGCAAACGTCAAGCGGCGCCACCAGATATGAGCCAGACGACGCGAACAAGATGAGCGCCGAAATAACTAGGTGAAGCACAAGGCTCGCCTCGTAGGCACAAATCACCTTACGGTTATAGGACGAGCGGCGCGATGCGATGAGCGGGACGTGGATCGTCTGCAGACACGCAGCCAGGGCAAAGACAACATCGAGCGCAACGATTTGGGGAAGAATGAGCGAAATCTGCATCGTCACTCACCCGCCCTCGGCATCAAGACGATCATGCGCAGCTGGCCGGGCTCGCCCTCAAGGCGGTATGCCACGTTGCGCCCTTGCAGAGCGCTATCGAGCTCTTGCGCAGCGGGCGTCTGCGAAAGATCTGCATCATCGTTGGAAAAAAGCGTGGCGCGTAGCTCGACACTGCATCGGTCATGGTCGCCCAAGTGATACATAAGCGCCGGATGGTCGGTGGTGTAGGCAAAAACGCAAAGTCATACACGCAGTCGTACAGGGCGCTTACCGTACTGGCGTGCAACGGGCGCCGTATGGCGATAATCGAGGCGCAATCGATATCGATGGTGCGCAGGTCGCTTGCGAGCTCGTTGGCAATGAGCTGAATGCGGTCACGATCAAAACCGCTCTCCCCGTGCTGTGCCAACGTGAGCGACCCCTTGCGCTTGCAATAGGCGACGAGCATCTTGGCGCGCTGCAGCATGCGGTAACGCTCGTGCGAAGACGATTCATCGGTCAACGGCGGCAGCGAGCTCAGCAGGTCGTACATCCCTTCGAGCGCGCGGGCAAGCGCCTGGTCCACGTCTTGAACCAGCAAGGTCTCGGCCTCTTGATCTGCCAGGTGCGTCTTAAGGTCGTAGTCGGCAGCGAGCAGCTCGTTTTGACGCTGCAGCTCCATGCGACGGTGTGCCAGTTCACGGTTAAGCTCGTTGAGATCCGACACGTCTTGGGCAAGCAGGGCCGATCCACCCAGCAGTGGAAAGGCTCGGTACATTACATCGGGATTGGACTCCACGGCAAAGGCATGGGCATGCCCGTGTTCCTGGGCTCGCAGCTCTTCGCACACGCCTACCGGCATTGGCTTTGACACTGGCGTGGCATAGACTTCCTGCAGGTCGCGCGTTAGAACTTTGAGGTCGAGCGGCAAGGTGTCGAAGATGCCGGCGATGTCGTGATATGACGGAATGACACCGCAATCGAGACAGATTTCCATCGCCACCACGCACAAGACGCAATAGACGAGCGAGAAGTTGAGCCTCCATGCCCAGGGCACGCGCAACGCATATGAGATGGCAAAGAACGCGCCGCCCAGCAGCACGAGCGCCGCCGTGCCCGAGAAACGTTGGATGCGAAAGGACGAGGACCGGCCCACCAAGATAAAAAAGGCCACAAAGTTAAAGGCCGTCCACACGAGGACGACGAAATAACCCCAGCCGTACGTGTAATCGTTGCTCCAGGTGTCGCTTGTACGGTCAAAGTGGAAGACCTGCTGGTGAAAATCGTTGGTGAGCACAAATCCGATAAGCAGGATAGCCATAATCCACAGCGCAGCGCAGTAGCGGCGACCCAGGCGGTGTTGCTCCAGGCCCGCAAGGCGCAGACCACACAACTGGTAGAGCAGCGGAATGAGCGTCATGGGCACGTAGTACAGGTACCACAGCACGGTGGCATAGAACGGCCTGAACGACTTGTACTTGAGAATGACTTCGATCATCCACAGGGCGCAGATGGTGGCGATGGCAACAAGACGGCGGCGCAACACATAGTCCAAACAGCGCAGATAGACCGATACGCCCCAGATCGAAAATATAATTGCGGCGACAAGCAGCGGGAGAGAGCTCGAGTGGGCGAGCGCATCCACGACCTCTTCGGACACCTCGCTATAGGCGGGCACGGCGTTAGAAAGTTTGGGGTCGAAGGCGAACAGCGCCGGCAAGACTGCCAAAAGCATGAGGAACAGCGCGGTGATGGCGCCGGCGATAGCAAAGACGCGGTGGCGGTACACCTGATGTGTTATGCCAACAAGGAATCGCGGCATGGCGAAGAGCCTGCCGTCCCTGGGATCCGCAGCCGGTGCGGTCCGGGCGGCCGCGTGGCCGATATGTCGCTCGCGGGTACCCATAGTGCTTTTAGTGTACCGACAGATGGGTCGAAAAAGCGGGCCGCATGTCCCAAAATCCGCAGACGGCAAGGCGCCCGGCAGCCTCCCCCGTCTGGCACTTCCCGATATCCGCCCGCCCCAAACCACCGCAAAGGAGACAGGCACCTTTGTGGTGGTTTGGGGCGATGCGCTAGTCCACGGTGATGTCGAGATTTTTGCCGATGAGGCCTACGTAGCCGCCTTCGGCTGCCTTGGGGCTGTCAGCATGGCAGAGGACCCACTTGTCGGCCTTCCAGTAGCAGTAGCTGTCGCCGGCCGAGGGCATGTCGGCCGCGACCTCGGGGCGCGGGCCGTTGGTGCCGGCGGGCAGCGCCACCATCACCTGGAAGCCACCGTCGTCGACCATGCACGGCGTGTAGTGGAGCGTGGTGTTGAAGACTTCGACGACCGTACCCGCCGGCACGCGGAACGCCTTGACGCACGCGGTGTCGAGCTTGCCGTCCTCGATCTCCCAGCGATGCGCCACGAGCAGGATAAAGTCGCGCGCGCCCAGGTTGAACTCGCTCGTGCGGTGGTACTCCAGGCAGTTGAGACGCGTGTTGTGGCCGTTGCACCAGCCCAGCTGGAACGGACGGCCACCAAACATGAGAAAGCCAAGCTTGTCGGCATCCTTGACGTCCTCGAGCTCCGGCGCGCTTGCTACGTACTTGCTGCCCTCGGGAATGGGCGTGGCAGAGAGCGCCTCGAGCACGGGCGACGTGAGCTCGGACGAAACGTTATCCCAAACGTTGCCATAGGATTTGAACTCGGGATCGTTGACAGAGTAGATATGCATGTTCACTCCTGTTCGTAAATGTGACTATACGAACATTCTAGAACAAACATGAGCGATTTTGAACGCTCGCCACGACCAATCAACAAAAAGGCGCCCCCGCATAAGCGAAGGCGCCCAATGCGCGCGTTTTGGACGATAAAGCCCTTATGCCTGCTGATAGTGCAGGTGCTTCTCGTCGATATCGGCCAGGTCGCGGTCGAGGTAGCGGCGCGCAAGCCAGTTGGCCATGGGGAGGTTCTGGTCCAGGTAGTTACCGCATTCCTCGGGAGCGGCACCGGGGACATCGCCCTCAAAGTCGGCGACAAACTCAAACAGCTCGCGGACGAGCGGCAAGATCTTCTCGCTCGTCAGCTCGCCAAAGACAACCAGGTAAAAGCCCGTGCGACAGCCCATGGGGCCAAAGTAGACAATGCGGCTCGACCACTCGGCATGATTGCGAAGGAACGTCGCGCCCAGGTGCTCGATGGTGTGGCACTCGGCCGTGTTCATGACCGGCTCCTTGTTGGGCGTGGTCAGGCGCAGGTCAAACGTGGTGACGGCGGCACCGGTCGCCGGATCGCGGTCGATGCGGCTCACATACACGCCGGGCTCAAGCAGCAGATGATCAACGGAAAAGCTGGCGATGCGCTCCATGGCAGATCCTCTCGATAGTCAAATTGGGACGGGGCTCTTTTAGCTGGTTCGAATGGTCGTACCAATCATACCAGTCAAAAAAGCCCCGTCCCAAAAAGACAACTTAGCCAAGGACACGGGCCATACGCGTCTTGAACTCGGACAGGAAGCGCGGAGCATCCACGGTCAGTGCCACAAGCGCGCTCTTGTCCGGATCGGACAGGCGGCGCTCATCGCAGATGGTGCGACCGCGGTACTCGCCCAGCAGATCAACACGCAGGTTGCAGCCGAGCGCACCTACGAGCGTGGGGTCGATCGCCACGGCAACGGCCAGCGGATCGTGCAGCGCACAACCACCCAGGTAGGGTGCGTTCATCTCGTACGAGCCAATGTAGTGCTCGACCATGCTCGCAAATGCGCAGCCCGCCATGGTGCCCGAGCCCGTCCAGCCGGCAATGTCGCGGCGTGTGAGCACCACGCGATGCGTCACGTCCAGACCCACCATGGTGAGCTTACGGCCCGAACGCAGCACCGCGTCGGCTGCCTCGGGGTCGCTCGCCATATTGGCCTCGGCGCCCGCGCTCACGTTGCCGGGCACGGTAAGGGCGCCGCCCATCACGACCACGCGGCCGATGGACATCATCGCCGCCGCATCGCGCTCCAGGGCGAGCGCCAGGTTGGAGAGCGGGCCAGTCGCTACGTAGACCAGATCGGGACCATAGGTGCGCGCGGCATCGATCAGATAATCGACCGCAGCGTTGCCGTCGGCCGAGGTCGCCCCCACCGGCTCGTAGGGCGACGCGGGCACGCTCGCGCCGCCGATGCCGTTCTTGCCGTGAATGAGCGCGGTGGACGCCGGCGGCGTATAAGGCTCAGTCGCCTGCAGAGGACGGTCGGCGCCCAGGTACACCGGCACCTCGGGACGACCCAGCAGATCGAGCACCGCCAGGCAATTGTGCGCC
This sequence comes from Methanobrevibacter smithii, assembly GCA_963634045.1. Classification (GTDB taxonomy): domain Bacteria; phylum Actinomycetota; class Coriobacteriia; order Coriobacteriales; family Coriobacteriaceae; genus Collinsella. Next base: position 10,313 of record CAVHBE010000185.1, on the reverse strand, counting down.
GATTGCTCGACGCGCACGTTACCAAAGCACGTGGTGATGCCCACGAGCTCCACCTCGGGGCTCGCGATGGCATAGGCCAGCGCCATCGCATCGTCCACACCCATATCCAGATCAAGGATCAGCTTCTTGATTGCCATTGTTCTACTCCGCTTCTCCGTCTTTATCGTTTAACCAAACCAATGTTCAACTTCGGTGCGCATGGGAATCGATTGCTGAGCGCCCAGGCGCGACACCGTCACTGCCGAGGCGCGAGCACCCGCGGCCATGCACTCAAAGAGCGGCAAGCCCTCTAGGCGAGCCGCCGCCAACGCGCCGATAAACGTATCGCCAGCGGCCGTGGTATCGACTACCGTACTCGAAAGTGCCGGCATGCGCAGCAGCTCACCGCCATCGCCGAGCGAAACCGAGCCGGCACCGCCCAACGTGATGACCGCAGCCCCGGCACCCTTGTCGAGCAGCGCATTGAGCGCGGTGACGCAACTCGCGTCATCCGTGGGCAGAATGCCCGTCAGCACCTGGCACTCGGTCTCGTTGGGACAGACCAGGTCGACCGCAGGCCAGACCTCCGCAGGCAGCTCGCAGGCGGGCGCTGGATTAAAGACCGTATAGAACCCCAGCTCGTGAGCGCAAACAAGCGCCTCGGCCGTCGCCGCAAGGTCGCATTCGCCCTGGGCGATAAAGACGCTTCCGGCAGCCGGGGCAATCTCGCTGGCGCCGCCGTCGAGCTCATGGGCCACCAGACGCCTCAGCGCGCAGGCAACGTCCGCGCCCGCAAGCGCATGGTTGGCGCCCGGTGACAGTATGATGCGGTTGTCGCCCTCGCAGCGAATGATGGTCGCCGTTCCCGTCTCCACGTCATCGCGATGCACTACAAAGTCACAGTCCACGCCGGCGTCTTGGAGCCCCGCCACGAGCGACGCGCCGAACGCATCGCGACCGACCGCGCCGATCATGTGCGTGCACGCGCCCATACGCGCGGCAGCTACGGCCTGATTGGCGCCCTTGCCTCCGGCGTTGGTGATAAACCCGCTGCCGCCGACGGTCTCGCCCGCACGCGGTATGCGCTCGCACGCCACCGAAAGGTCCATGTTCATGCTGCCGAACACCGCAACGATGCCGCGATCTGCCATGGAAACCTCCTCGTCCGCGGGCTTTGCACCCGCTGTCGGCCGTCAATCGTGTGCTCTTGCACCTCTATAACTTTAGTTCACTTTGATGTGAACGCGCGCTTGAGCTTGCGCCAGCAGCAAGCATTCACAGGAGCAGGCAGCTACAATGAAGGCGTGCTGATTATTCTCGTCATTGGATGATGTTTTATGGAACAACTCTCGCAATCGGGCTCGCGCGGTCGACGCCGCACGGGCAACGAGCCAGCGCCGCACGAACGCGTGAAGGGCGAACGCCGTGCCAACGAACCGCGACGCACCGCGAGCCCCCATCGCGCTTCTGCCAACAACGCGGGCCGCGCCAGCACTCCCGCCGCGGAGCAGACGCCTGCTCGGCCCAAATCCCGCTACATCCCTGCCCTTGACGGCCTGCGTACGCTTGCCGTTGTCGCAGTGGTGCTCTATCACCTTAACCTCACGTGGGCGCAGGGTGGCCTGCTTGGCGTCACGATCTTCTTTGTGCTTTCGGGCTATCTGATCACGCGCCTGCTACTCAACGAAGTCGCTAAGACCGGCCGCATCGACCTCAAAAGCTTCTGGATCCGCCGCATCCGTCGCCTGGTCCCCGCCGTGGTGACCGTCGTGGTGGTAACCTGCGCGCTGTGCACTCTCTTTAACCACGTGATGCTCACCAAGATGCGCCCCGATATCCTGCCGTCGCTGCTGTTCTTCAACAACTGGTGGCAGATTGCCCAAAACGTCTCGTACTTCAACGCCCTGGGCGATCCCTCGCCGCTTACGCACTTTTGGTCGCTCGCCATCGAGGAACAGTTCTACCTGGTTTGGCCCCCGCTGCTGCTCGCTATGGTATCCATGCACATGAGCAAGCCCAACACGCGCCGCGTGGTTCTGGGCTTGGCTGCTGTCTCCGCCATCGCCATGATGGTGCTCTATAACCCCGCCGCCGACCCCAGCCGCGTGTACTACGGCACCGACACCCGTGTGTTCTCGCTGCTGCTGGGTGCCTGGATGGCCTTTATCCCCGATCGCGACCTGGCGCCGGTGCGTCTCGCTCGTCGTTTGGGGCTCGACCGCTTGGTCGGGGCCGCCAAGCACGGCAAGAACGCCGAGGGCAAGCCTGGCGAGAAGGCCGACGAAGCAGCCGAGACCACCCCGGCTCAGCCGAGCGCCCTCGTGCGCTTTTGGTCCTCGCCCGCATCCATCGATGTGTTGGGCATCGCGGGTCTGGTTGGCCTTGCCGCCATGGTCGCGCTCACCAACGGCTACACCGCGTTCCAGTATCGCGGCGGCACGCTGCTGTGCTCGATCCTCACGCTCATGGTCATCGCGGCCTGCGTGCAGCCCCAGGGAATGGTTGCCCGCGCGCTGTCCGCCGAGCCGCTCGTGTGGGTTGGCAAGCGCTCATACAGCATCTACCTGTGGCACTATCCGCTGCTGTTGCTCATGAACCCGGTCGCCAACATCAACGATACACCGTGGTGGCAGTACATTTTGCAGGTGCTGTTGGTGGTCGCCGTGGCAGAGTGCTGCTATCGCTTTATCGAGACGCCGTTTAGAAAGGGCGCCTTTGGGCGCACCGTATCCGAGTTCCGCGACGGCACCGCCACGCCCGCCAACTGGGTGCGCGCGCACGTCCCTGCCTGCGCAACCTGCGCTGTCGTGTTGGTCGTTGCACTGGGCGGCATGATCTTTGTGCCGGAGACCTCCGCACTGAGCGGTGAGGGCGCCGAAGTCCTCAACAAGGAAGCCAAGAACACCGCGCCCACCGACCAGCAGGCGGCCGACGACACCGACAAGGACAACGACGGCTTCCCCGACGGCTCCTACGATCTGCTTATGATCGGCGACTCCGTGTCGCTGCGTGCCGTGAACACCTTTGACGGCGTGTTCCCGCACAGCCATATCGATGCCGAAAAGGGCCGCCAGTTCGATGCGGGCCGTGCGACATTTGAGGGCTATCTCCAACAGAACCTTGCCGGCAAGATTGTGGTCTTTGCGCTGGGCACCAACGGCTTGGTAACCGACGACCAGATCGACGCCATCATGGCCGATGCGGGAGATAAGCGTATTGTGGTGTTTGTGAACACGCGCAGCCCGCAGCCGTGGGTTGGCTCTACCAACCAGGCCATTGCCAACGCCGCTACGCGCTACAAGAACGTACGCGTTATCGACTGGTACGGATACAGTGCCAACCGCAACGACCTGTTCGATGGCGATGGCACGCACCTATCGACCACTGGCGTGACTGAGTACCTCAACTTGATCCACGACGCAGTCAAGAAGGACCTGCCCGTGCATCCCGAGGATCACGTCAACGATCCGCAGCCGGCAGCCGTCAAGTCTGCCACCGACGCGCTCGTCAATGCGCTCGCTCTCAAGCCGCACAAGCTAGGCACCAACAAGTAACCTGCAGCAAACAACCCAAAATCACTCTTTTCGAGCCGGCCCCAAGAGGTCGTGGGCAAAAAACAGGCCGCAGCCCATCGCTGCGGCCTGTTCGGAAGCAAAAGTGGGCGTTAAGCGCTGTAGCCCATCGCTTGCAGCACAAACATGACGACCGTGAGCACCGTAATCACGCCGATAGTCGCCCACGTGAGCACGTTCCACACGCGGCCGTTGCGGTTGGCACCCATAATGTGGCGATCCGCCGCGATAACCACCTGGAATACCAAGACTACAGGCAGTAGCACGCCATTGATGACCTGTGAGGTCATCATAATCTGGAACAGATCGACGCCGGGCATAAGCACCAGCACGGCAGAGATACCGATGATGGCCGTAATGATGCCGCGATAGACCGGGGCCTCGTCCCAGCTGCGGTCGGCACCGCGCTCCCAGCCAAATGCCTCGCAGATAGCGCTCGACGTAACGCCCGGCAGCACGCAGGCGGCCAAGAAGCTCGCCGCGACCAGGCCCGAGGCAAACAGCACCGTGGACCACTGACCCGCAATAGGCTCCAGCGCGCGGGCAGCATCGGCGGCATCGCTAATCTGAATACCCGCCGGGAACAGCACCGTACCGGTCGTGATGATAATGAAGCCGGCAATGACATCGGCGGCAAGCGAGCCGCTCACGGTATCGATGCGCTGCAGCACAATATCGTCCTCGCCCGCGTTCTTATCGACCACGTTGTTCTGCGCCAAGAAAATCATCCACGGCGCGATGGTGGTACCGATCGTTGCGACCACGAGCGACACGTAGTTGGGATCATTTTGAATGTTAGGCACGACCAGGTCGACCGCGACCTCGCCCCAGTTGGGGCCGGCCATAAACGCGGCGACGACGTAGGTCACGAACACGCAGCTTACCAGCAGCAAAATCTTCTCGATGCGCTGGAAACTGCCCGACATGGTAAGCATCCACACCAGCAGCGCCACGAGCGGCACCGAGATGCTCGCCGGCACGCCAAACAGAGCAAGGCCACTCGCGATACCCGCGAACTCCGAGATGGTCACCGCCGTGTTGGCGATCAACAGCGCCGCCATGGCCAACACGCTCTTGCGCACGCCAAAGCGCTCGCGAATGAGCGACGCCAGGCCCTTACCCGTGACGCATCCGCAGCGCGCCGCGGTCTCCTGCGTCACGATAAGCAGCACGGTCATGACGGGAAGCATCCAGAGCATCTTGTAGCCATAGCTGGCGCCCGCGCTGGAATACGTGGCGATGCCGCCGGCGTCATTGCCCGAAAGCGCCGCCAGAAGACCGGGGCCCATGGCGCCAAAGATGGCCGCGATGGTCAGCTTTTGCTTGGTGCTCGGCTTTTGCTTCGTATTCTGCACGCGACCACCTAACCCATGACCGACATGGTGAGCAGCACCGCAGCAGCGCAGTACGCTACGCACGAGATCATGACGGCAATAACGTTCATGGCGGTGCCCGACGTGTTGAGGTCATGCTCGTCACGCCAGAACAGCACCATCAGGTAAATCACGGCGCTCATGTTGCCAACCAGGCAAATGATGGCGGCGATATTAAAGCACCCGGTAAAGAGTTGCTCCTCAAACATGGGCGCATCGGGGAACGCAGCGGTGCGCACCAGCTGGGCGCACAGGTAGGTCACGAGTGACAGAATCAGGCCCATGCCCGTGCTCTGGAAGAAGAACCCCAGATACGGCTTGGGCTCGTCGTCGTGACCGTCATACTCCAGGAAGTAGTTCTTGACGAACGACACCATGCGCGAGGCCGCCAGCAGCACAAGCGGCATGGCGCACATGGGGAACACCACCAGATGCGCGGAGCCGAGCGCCGTTCCCAACACGGTCGCCATGATGCACGACGCGATGCCCCATACAACAACCCAGTACTGGCGATGCACGAACCAGCTGAGCACGTTCGTCGAGTCGTCCGACGCGCTATCGCCCGAGCCGACACCGGCGATCTGCAGGTCCTCCTGATGCTCCTCGGCGATAACGTCCATGGCGTCGTCGAAGGTTACGATACCCAGGATATGACGGTTCTCGTCGCAGACAGGGATGGCAACCAGGTCGTACTTGGTCATCTCGTCCGTTACGTCTTCCTGGTCCTCGTCGGGCGACACATAGACCAGGTCGCGATAGGCCAGCTGACCCAGCGTGGCATCGCGGTCGGCTACGATCAGCGTGCGCAGCGAAAGCACGCCGGTCAGCATGCCGCTCGGATCCTCGGTATAGACGTAGTAAACGCTCTCGAAGTCCTCGTCGAGCTCGCGAATCGCCTCGATGGCGTCACCGACCGTCGCCGTGGCGGGCAGGGAGACAAACTCCGAGGTCATGATGCGGCCGGCGGTGTTGTCCTCATACCCCAGCAGGTTACGAATCGCCTTCTCCTCCTTGACGCCCATCAGGCGCAGAAGCTTCTCGGCCTTCTCGTAATCGAGCTCGTCGATCAGGTCGGCTGCATCGTCCGGGTCCATCATGGCCAGCATCGACGATGCGTCCGTGTCGGACAGGCCCTCGAGCATCTCGGTCATGAGCTCGTCGTCATCGAACTCCGAGATGGCCTCGGCGGCCTGGGCAGTATCGAGCTGCGCAAACACCTGCGCACGTAGGCGCGGGTCGAGCTGCTCGATAATGTCGGCGATGTCGGCAGGGTGCAGCTCGCCGAGCGTCTTGTGCGACACCGAGAGTTGAATGTTCTTGGTCGAGCGGTCGAGCAGGTCCATGTAGGACCAAGCGATGATGTCCTCACTGAGCGGCTTGCCCAGGTGCTTCATAAAGCCTTCGACGATATGCTCGAGCGCGGGGCTGATGGCGCGTAGCAGACCGCGGGCACCGACCTCGGCGCCCAGCAGGCGCAGCTGATTTTCGCCCGACATGGAAAACTTGATGTCGTTTACGCGCACGACCTTCATGCCCTGCGTGTCGACAATCTGCTTGTTGAGCACGTCGCGGGCAAGCAGGAGTTCGGTCGGCTGCAGGTACGAAAAACGGATTTCGGTGGCCGACGTCTTAAGGTGTACGCCCGTCTCGTCGATACGGTCGACCCATTTGCGCCAGCTGATCATAAACGGCGTCTTGCCGGGTCCGCGGAACGCGAGCGACGTCACGTGCGGAAAAACTTCGCCGGTAGCAATACCAAAATCGTTGACCACGCCGAGCTTTTCGCCATCGACGTCCAAGACCGGCAATTTGAGCATCTCACTCAGATAATTCAATGGTGCTCCCCATCATTATTCCTCCGAACGCGGCCGCGCGTGCGGCGTCCGGGGGCTTCTGGATATGTATACGCATGCGCGGGCGGCACGCCGCTCGACGCTTACACCCCGTGCATGCGCAAAAAGCACCTGCATGGGGTCATCGACTGTATGGTCGAGGTTTGGATTTCACCTGTAACCTTTCTCTTGACCCTCATTAACCGCAGTAACTATAGCATCAGCATCGCCCTGCGGCATCGAATTTATGCGCTGCACATTGCAGGCATACCAAACGCTGACGTATCCGTGACATAGCCATTGGGGACGTTCTTAAATGACTACCCAATAACTACTCTGTGGTGTCATTGTCCTCGGCAAGTTGGGGGAGCACGGCGTCCTTGGGCATGGTGACCTTCGTCAGCGAGGTGAGCTTTTTGCTCAGCGACGTGTCCGTCTTGACCAGGTCGCTGAGCGTCACGATCTTGTAGCCGTCGGCGATGAGGCCGTCGATAATCTGCGGCAGCGCCTCGAGCGTCTGCTCGGCGCATTCGTCTCTATCGGTGAGCAGCACGATATTGCCCGGCGTCACCGAATCGAGCACCGTCGAGACCTGCTCGTCGGCACCGTTGAGTAGCCAGTCGCCCGAGTCGATATTCCACGAGACCACGGCGGAGACCAGGTCCATCGCATCAATCCAGTTTTGCTCGTCAAAGGCAGCGTAGGGAGCACGCAGTAGCATCGTCTTCACGCCGGTCGCCGACTTAATCGCATCGGTGCCTTTCGTGATCTGTTCGCGTACCGCCTCACGGTCCTGACCCTTGAGCGAATCGTCGCTGTAGCTGTTGGATCCGATCTCGCACCCGGCATCGACAATCGCCTTGGCCGTGGCAGGCGAGGCCTCGACCGCATCGCCCGAAAGGAAGAACGTCGCGGTGACGCCCTTTTCCTTGAGCACCTGCAAGATCTGTTTGGTGGCGCCGCTCGGACCCTCGTCAAACGTCAGCGCCACGTACTTTTTGTTGCCCTTGGGCGCCACGCTGGCGCACGCAACAACGCAATCGGTGGCGGGCACAACCTCGCCGCGATCCTGCGTCTTGCCCGACTGCTCACCAACCCACACCTCGGAGCGGCCCTGGACACCCCACGTCTGCACATACTCGATAGCGCCCGTGCCCTCGACCTTGAGCTTGGGCTCGATAACCGTAGCCTGAACCTCGTGCTTCTCGTAGGTGTTACGGCCATCCTTGACCGTCACCTTCTCGCCGCCCTCGAGTTCGCGGCTATCCCATTTGCCCTGCTTCACGCGCTTGCCGTCGACCTTCACCGACAGCTTTTCGCCCCCATGGCGCTTGAGCACGCTGTCATCGACGGCCAGCAGGTCGCCTGCGTCGTAGGTGTCAGTCAACTCCTGGTCGTCGATGAGATTCTGTAGCGTAGAGCCGACGCGCACTGCGGTCTTCTGGCCGTTGAGCTCCACGTCCACGCTGCGGTTGACGTAGCCCACGACGGCAGCGATAAACAGCACGAGCGCGCAACCCACGGCGATGAGCGCATAGGGCAGGCGAGACGAACGACGGGGTGTGCGGCTGTTGCCGATGCGAGCGCTGCGGTCGCTAAAGCCGCGGCTATGGTTGAGGTACATCGCGCCGGGCTTACGGTGACGCTTGCGCTGACCGCTGGGCAGCTGCCCCAGGTCGCGGCGCGCCGTCGGACGCGCACCCGAACGCCCGTTTAAGTTGGATCCGTTTTGGCGCATGTGCCCTCCCCCAT
>CAVHBE010000185.1:0-1675 GCA_963634045.1 Methanobrevibacter smithii | reverse complement strand
CCCATAAACACAGCAAGCCGGAGCAACAGGTCTCCGGCTTGCCTCCCATCATTTGGTACGTCGCTATTTTGTAGCTTTTGACGAGCCTCCGCTCGCCTTTTGGTATTCGTCCTTAAAGGCCTTGAACATGCCGCGCGTCTTGCCGAGCTGCTTGCCCAGTGCGCGACTGCCCTTGTCCACGGCAACCGATCCCTTGTCGTCGAGCACCTTGGCGCCCTTTTTGACCTTGTCGCCCACCACGACGCTGGCCTCGGCGGCCTTGGCAGCCGCACCGCCCGAATACCCGAGCGACTTGACCTCGTCCGAGACGACCATCGCGCCGTTCTCGTAGCCGCGCAGCATCGTCGGCGGCACCTGCGTGTCACCGACCAAAACACTCGAAGCAGCACCGGCGGTCACATAGAATGCCTGCACGATGCCCGAGCGTGGCTTGAACTCAACATCCGAGCAATAGCCCACGACGTCGCCCGATTCCGTGCGCACGTCCATACCGACCCAGATGATGCAATCGTCCAGGTTGATGTCGAGGCGCTTGGCGGCGGCGGCATCGTACGTGTCCTTGACGTCATCGACCGCAATGGCGCCCTCGTAGACACCAATGGCGTCGAGCGCTACGAATCGGTCGGGACGCTCGATCATGCCCGCGATATCGGACTGGCGGACCATAAAGCCGACCACGCGCGTACCGCCCGGGGTAAAGACCGGAAAGTGAATCTTTCCGAGCTTTTTAGGGCTGCGCGGCGTGCCGTCCTTTTTGGTGCGCTTGTCCTCGGTAGGCTTGCGATAGATCTTGGCGCCGACAAAATCCCCGGCGCGCATTATGCCTCGGTCGAGGGCTCCGCAGCCTCGGTATCAGCCTCGACGGCGTTCTCGACCACGACGTCGGCGGCAGGCGTCACGTTGCCGCCCGAAATGGCGTCGTTGAGCTGCTCGCGCAGCTGGTCCATGCGCTCGCGGGCCAGGTCGACCTTGGCGCGCAGGTCATCGGTCTTGGCGTCGACCATCGGGCCAAAGTCATTCACCGCAGCACGGGCCTCCTCGGCGCTGTGCTCGTAGGTGTCGCGCATATTGTCCCAGGCGTCGTTGGCGATATCGGCAGCCATGGCGCGGGTCTCGGCGCCCGAGCGCGGGGCCAGAGCAACGCCGACAATAGCGCCGGCAGCGGCACCAAAAAGTGCGCCGGAGACAAAGCTGAAAGTCTTACCCATGATCATTCCTCTCCTGCGGGCACGTCGGTGCCCACCGTTTGAATGCTGTCCATTATACCCGCAGCGTATCACTTGCCGCTCCGCTCATCTGCGTACGGCAAAGGCGCAGGTATGTGATGGTGATAAACGCCTAGGCCTACTCCTGAGGCATAGCCGGCATGGCCACCGTGGCACCCGGGTCCTCGCCGGCGCCGTCCACGAGCGGCAGGCCGCCCTCATGCGCAGGCCCTGCCGGAACCGTCGCCGCACCGCCAAAGACGGCAGCGGAGGCCTCGTGGTTCTCGGCAACCGCGCCCTCGGTATCAATCGCCACCTGGGGCTCATCGTCAAAGTCGGGGACGCCTTGGGGCTCGGTGGGAACGGGCTCGGCGGTCGCATCGGCAACGGGCTCGGCGTCGACCGGCACATCGCCCTCGTCAGCGCCCTCGTCCTCGGCAGTATCTTCGCCGTTCGCAGCGGCGACGGCC
>CAVHBE010000184.1:0-20811 GCA_963634045.1 Methanobrevibacter smithii | reverse complement strand
GAATAGCGTGGAGCGTCATCTCACGCGCTAGGTTTTAAGCCAGCCAACCAGCCGCCTCCTAGGCCGTCCGGTAATTATCTTGACGCGGCCCGTCGCATCTTATAAGTTTGTTTTGCTAAAGCTGGAAAGCCTCTCAACGATGCGCAACTCCAGCTCTTTTTCTATCAAGAGGCTTAAATGAAATACCGGAAGTCGCGGATATCCATCAACGAACAAATAGCACTATTGACAGAATACAGGAGTCTTAAGTGCTCTGATCAAAGCGAACTCGAGCGAGCTTTGGTCGAAGTCGGCCACTACAGACTGTCGGCCTACTGTTTTCCCTACAAAACCAAATGCAAGTCCGGGATTACCATCTTTCGCGAAGGCACAACATTCGAAACCATCATCTACACGTATGAATTTGACCGAGCCCTCCGGCAGTTAATGTTTGATGCGGTCGGCAGAATTGAGATCTACCTCAAAAGCAGAATTGCCTATCTTGCCTCTGAGGAACGCGGGCCTTTCTGTTACCCAGATGTCGCCATAACGAGGCTCAACTCGGCATGTCCATCGCGCTTTGCGCCGCGCTGGGCTACGCAGCCGTCTTTGGCAGCGCCACCAATACGCTGCTCGCACCCATCCTGATTGGCTGCGAAGTCTTCGGTTTCGGTAATCTGCCGGCATTCTTCATCGTCTGCGTCGCGGCTTACCTGTTCAACATGGATAAGTCGATCTATGCCCTGCAGAAGCGGGCGTAGAAAGATGTCCAAGCAAGCGGTCTCAACCGGAAACGGCATCCCACTCTAAGGCTGTATTCCGGGACACGGTTTCCGTTTGGGACGCCATTCGGAAAGCGCATCCCGTTCTTTCACGGCGTCTTGGCTATGCAAAGTGCTCGAACGTTATTCCTCGTACGCGCCCTCGAGCCGAAGCAGCCACTCCTTGCGGTCAAGCCCGCCGGCATATCCGTTGAGCGAACCATCGGCGGCAACCACGCGATGGCACGGCACGATAATCGAAATGGGATTGCGTGCAACCGCAGCCCCCACGGCACGCGGGGACACAACGGGAGCCTCGTTTCCCGGCACACGATGTCGAGCCGCAACTCGCTGGGCTATCTCACCGTACGTAGCGACCTCGCCACGCGGGATAGAAAGCAGCTCAAACCAAACCTCGCGCTGAAACGCCGTGCCAATCATATGCAACGGCGGCGTAAACCGAGGCTCCTGCCCCGCAAAATAAGCATTCAGCCAAGCCCAAGAACGCTCAAGCACCGAAGAAGCCGCACCATTTGCCGGATCCACCGAAGACATACCGCCGGCGCCAGAAACCGCATCGGCACCTTCAACGTGCTCCGCATCTTCTTTGAGCAGCGTAGAGCCAAAGTGCTCCTGTCCCTCAAACCAAAGCCCCGTCAGACCGCGGCCATCAGCGGCAAGCAAGATTTCGCCCAAAGGCGAAGCAAACGTCGTCGTGACCACCTGCGGCTCCTTTCAAAACTCCGCAAACATAATACCGCGAACTGTGCAGACAACCCCGCAGATACGTCTGGGCGGGCTCGTAATTGTTTAAGCGAGGCTGTTTTCCCCAATCAAGCGAAGAAGACGCGGGGCATCGACGCCAGAGCGGTACCTCTATCAGCTGAGCTCTAATACTTTCCCGAGAAGTGAACGAGTAAAATCGAAGCCCCGGAGCATCCACACCTTTAGACCGCAAAACCGCAGGATTCGCGCAACAAAACCGCAGGAAATGGCGGTCAAAATATGCCAATGCTTCGGGGGTCCAAATAAGGTCGTTCACTTCTCGGAAAAGTATTAGACCTCGATTCGCACCAACCCCAAAGTCCCCGCAGGCAGCAGGCGCGACAGCGCCGCAGCTGCCGGCCGCGCCCCACAGTCCCCCAAGGCGGCAGGCGCAAAGCGCCGAGGCCGCCGCCGGGATCAGGGCCCGCAACGGCCACGTGCCCTCACATCAGCCCAGCGGCCCCAACCAACAACGGCCCCATCGCAGGCCGCTCGCAGCAGCGTCACCGCAGGCGGTGGCCGGGCTTGGTTTTCAGAACACTCCGCAGACCAGTGTGGCGCCTTGTCCGCGGCTCCGAAGGAGCAGGACAAGGCGCCACACATGGTCGAGGACGTTCTGAAAACCAAGCCCGGCCACCGCCGGACAGGTCACACTACTCGCAGAGCAGCTTAGCGATCTGGACGGCGTTGGTTGCCGCGCCCTTACGGATTTGGTCGCCGCAGCACCAGAAGGTGATACCGCGCGCGGCCTCGGGGTTCGAGATGTCGCGACGCACGCGGCCGACCCAAATCAGGTCCTGGTCGGACGTATCCATCGGCATGGGGAAGCGGTCGTGTGCATCCTCGGCAACCATATCGTCAACCAGCTTGACGCCGGGAGCAGCAGCCAGCGCAGCACGGGCCTCTTCCACCGTAATATCGCGCTCAAACTCGAGCGTAATGCTCTCGGAGTGCGAACGCAGCACGGGCACGCGCACGCAGGTGCAGTTCACGCGCAGCTCGGGCAGGTGCATGATCTTGCGGCCCTCGTTTTGCAGCTTCATCTCCTCGGAGGTAAAGCCTTCCTCCTTGACGCCGCCAATTTGCGGAATCAGGTTGCTCGCCAGCTGGGCGGCAAATGCGCGCGGCTCGGGAATCTCCTCGCCGCGGCCCAGGGCGGCCAGTTGGGCCTCGAGCTCGGCCATACCGGGAGCGCCGGCACCCGAAGCCGCCTGATACGTCGAGACGATCATGCGCTTCACGCCGGCGAGCTGGTGCAGCGGCCACGTGGGAACCAGGCCGATGATGGTCGCGCAGTTGGGGTTGGCGATAAGGCCGTGATGCCACTTGATATCGTCGGCATTGATCTCGGGCACGACCAGCGGCACCTCGGGATCCATACGGAAGGCATGGCTGTTGTCGACCACGACGGCGCCGCGCTTGACGGCCTCGGGCAGCAGCTCCTTCGCGATATCGTCGCCGGCGGCTCCGAGCACAATGTCGCAGCCCTCAAAGGCCTCGGGGCAAGCCTCTTCGATCACGATCTGCTCGCCGCGGAACTCAACGGTCTTGCCCGCGGAGCGTGCACTTGCCAACAGCTTGAGCTTGCCAACCGGAAACTCCTGCTCGTTGAGGCACTCGAGCATCTGGGTGCCCACGGCTCCCGTCGCGCCCAAAATAGCAACCGTGTACTGTTTCATGCTTCCCCCTTTAAAGGTTTTGGCTTTTGCCCGCACGCCGAGCAGGCTGATTATTGTTGCCAGTGTATACAAGAACGGGGCGGGCACGAAACCCGCCCCGTCGAAACGAAACCGAAACGAAACGCCCCGCCGTAGATTTTTGGCACTTGTCCCAAAAATGCACCGGGACGGCAGCTACTTGCGGAGCGCGGCCAGGGCGGGATCGACCGGTGCGGGGACCTCCAGGTCGGAGACCTTCACAATGCCGTTCTCATCGGAGAAGGCACGGTAGATGGTCTGAATCGCCAGGTCGAAGTCCTTCTCCTCGACACCGATAATGATGTTGATCTCGTCGCAGCTCTGCGAAATCATGCGCACGCTCACGCCGGCCTGGCCAAGCATGCCAAACAGATGGCCCGAGATACCTGCGCGGCCACGCAGGTTACGGCCGACGGTCGCGATGAGCGCCAGGCCCTCGACAACCTCGATCTCGAGCGGCTCGACCTCCTGCTGAATGTCGCCCACGAGCGAGTACAGCGAGTCGTGCACGTCCTGCTCCTGCACCACGGCGCCAAAGCGGTCGACACCGGTGGGCATGTGCTCGACGGAAACGTCATAGCGCTCGAAGACCGAAAGCGCGCGGCGCATAAAGCCAACACGGGGCTTGGTGCGGTCGCGGGCAACGTTGATGGCGACAAAGCCGCGCTTGCCGGTCACGCCGGTAATGATGGGCTCTGCCTCACCCTCATCAGCCGTCTCGCTAATGATGGTGCCGGGGTCCTGCGGCGCATTGGTGTTCTTGATGACCAGCGGAATACCCGCCTCGCGCACGGGGAACACGGCCTCCTCGTGCAGGACGCTTGCACCCATGTACGAAAGTTCGCGCAGCTCCTCGTAGGTAACGCGCGCAATGGGCTGAGCCTCGGGCACAATGCGAGGATCGGCAGAATAGAAGCCCGAGACGTCGGTCCAGTTCTCGTACAGGTCGGCACCCAGGCACTTGGCCAGGATCGAGCCGGAAATATCGCCGCCACCACGGTCGAGCAGCTTGATCTGGCCCTCACGCGTCGCGCCGTAGAAACCGGGCATAACAAAGCCGCCCTGCTGACCGTACTCCTGCACCAGCTCGGAGGTGCGATTCATGCTGAGCGTACCGTCATGATGGAACGCCACAACCGTCGCGGCGTCCAGGAACGGCAGGCCCAGGTACTCCGCCATCAGGCGAGCGGTGAAATACTCGCCACGGCTCACGAGCTCCTCGGTAGAGTAGTCGCCCGAGCGGGCGCGCTCGGCAAAGGCCGCGAACTCCTCGCGGATGGGATAGGTGAGCTCCAGCTCGTCAGCGATATCAAAATAGCGCTGGCCAATGTCCTCGAGCAGCTCCTCACACGACACGTGATACTTAACGTGCGCGTTAACCAGGTAGAGCAGGTCGGTCACCTTGGTGTCGCCCTTAAAGCGGCGACCGCAGGCAGAAACCACCACAAAACGGCGAGCCGGGTCGGCATCGACGATGGCCTTGATCTTCTTAAAGTGTTCGGCGTCGGCGACCGACGAGCCGCCAAACTTGGCAATCTTAATCATGGGCTGGAGGTTACCTTTCTAAAAAGCCTCTGCGAACCTATTTTGCGCGCTCTGATACCATGGTTTCACCGATTGGGACCAAGGCATCCGAGGAGCAGTGTTATATGGGAACTTATCATAGTACACGAGGACGCACTTTATCGTGCTCAAGTAAGGTGGCAATCCGCACTGGCATCGCTCCCGACGGGGGTTTGTTTGTCTCGGACGAGCTCGGCACCCAGCAGGTCGATATCAGCTCGCTTGCAGCTAAATCGTACTTTGAAATCGCTCAAGATGTGTTGGGAATGTTACTGAATGATTACACGGCCGAAGAAATTTCGGCGTGTGTCGACGAGGCATACCGCGGCACGTTCGCGAGTGAAGAGGTTACGCCGCTCGTCAACCTCGACGCTGCGCCGGGCGCTGACGCCCCTCAGACCTATGTGATGGAGCTCTTTGGCGGCCCCACGAGTGCCTTTAAGGACGTCGCTCTGCAGATGCTCCCCCGCTTGATGGCCCGCACTTCCGCCAAGGACGGCAGCGCCGAGCGCATCATGATCGTCACCGCCACGTCGGGCGACACCGGCAAGGCCGCACTCGCCGGTTTTGCCGACGCTCCGGGCACGGGCATCACCGTCTTTTATCCCGAAGGCAAGGTCAGTCGCGTCCAGAACCTGCAGATGTCCACACAGGAGGGCGATAACGTCGCCGTCTGCGGCATCCGCGGCAACTTCGACGATGCCCAGAGTGCCGTCAAGCGCATCTTTGCCGATAAGGAGCTTGCCGAGCGTCTTGAGGCCGCCGGCACGGTGCTTTCGAGCGCCAACTCCATCAACGTCGGCCGCCTGGTGCCGCAGGTCGTCTACTACTTTGCCGCCTATGCGCAGCTGCTGCGCGCCGGCGCCATCGAGGCCGGCGACGCCGTTGAGTTCTGCGTGCCGACTGGCAACTTTGGCGATATCCTGGCCGGCTACTATGCCAAGCGCATGGGTCTGCCCGTCGCCAAGCTCATCGTCGCGAGCGACAAGAACAACGTGCTGGCCGACTTCCTGACCACCGGCGTTTACGACCGTAACCGCCCGTTCTTCACGACCATCTCGCCGTCGATGGACATCCTCATCAGCTCCAACCTAGAGCGCATGCTGTACTTCCTGTCCGACGGCGACTGCGAGCTCGTTGCCGGCCTTATGGAGCAGCTTGCCCAGACCGGCCGCTACGAGGTTCCCGCCGAGCTGCTGGCTAAGATTCAGAGCGTCTTTGGCTGCGGCTGGGCCAGCGAGGACGAAGTCCGTGCTGCCATCAAGAGCTGCTGGGATGCGAACGGCTACGTAATCGACCCGCACACCGCTTGCGGCTATCACGTCTTTGAAAAGGTCGCTCCCGCCGAGGGCGCCAAGGCCCGCGTGCTACTTTCGACCGCCAGCCCCTACAAGTTCCCGCGCGCCTGCTGCGATGCCCTGGGGCTCGACGTTCCCGAAGACGACTTTGAGGCTATGCGCGTGCTCGAGCAGGCAACCAACACGGTTGCCCCGATCCAACTCGCCGAGCTCGAGTCCAAGCCCGTCCGCTTCGAAGACGTCTGCGACGTCGATGAGATGGCAAGCTACGTCGAGCAGGCTGCAAAAAAGATGGCTACCAACTAAACCCCTTATTAAGCGCCGGCGAAAGCCGGCGCACTTTCTTTCATCAGATAACCCCCGGGATGATGACGAACGCGCACAGCGTGCCTGGCTGTTTAGTTCGTCGCGAGTTCCGCACGCAAAGGAAAGCACTTGATGTGCTTTCCGTCTTGTGCAGGACTGCCCGAGCAGCGAACTAAACAGCCAGGCACGCCAGGAGGACTCACATGATCAAGATCACCGTCCCAGCAACAAGCGCCAACTTGGGCATCGGCTACGACACCCTCGGCATGGCCGTCAGCCTCTACTCGCACTTTACCTTCGAGCGCACCGACAAGCTCACCATCACGGGTTGCCCCGAGGAATTCCAAAACGAGAACAACCTAGTCTACGTGAGCTTTGTGGATGCACTGGCTGCATGGGGCGAGCCGGCCTTCCCCGTCGCCATTGACATTCAGACTGACGTTCCCGTCGCCCGCGGCCTGGGCTCCAGCTCCACCTGCGTCGTCGCCGGCATTATGGCAGCCGCCGCGTTGACGGGCCACACCGTCGACCGCGCCGAACTCGTCCGCATTGCCACCGAGGTCGAGGGCCATCCCGATAACGTCGCCCCCGCTATCCTGGGCGGCGCCGTCTGCTCCTTTACGCCGACCGATTCGCTCCCCCAGTGCCTGCGCTACGAGGTGAGCGATCGTTTGCGTTTTATTACCGTGATTCCACCTTACGAGGTGCATACGAGCGAGGCGCGCAAGGTCGTGCCGCAGGAGATTCCACTCTCCACCGCCGTGTGGCAGATGGGCCGCATCGCCGGCATGACGCGCGGCTTGGAGACTGGTGACCTGGACCTGATTGCCGCTGCCAATGACGACCGCATTCAAGAACCCTATCGTCGCCGTCTGATTCCCGACTACAACGCTGTGCGCGACACCTGCCTTAACGGCGGCGCCAAAACCATCTGGATCAGCGGTTCGGGCTCGACCCTTATGGCTGTGACTGACGACACCATCGTGGCAAAGTTCCTGCAGGTCAAGCTGCGCGAGCAGTTCCCCAAGTGTGACACGCATATTCTGACGTGCGACACGGAAGGCGCTCAAATCGAGTACCTGTAGACATCCTCCTCATATACCTGTCCGGGACGGTCGGGATGTTCCCTCAAAATCGTCCTCGCGCATGAAGGCCCCTTGTCCTGCTCCTGCGGAGCGACGGACAAGGGGCCTTCGCGCTGCGGAATTATTTTGAGGGAACATCCCGACCGTCCCTGCGCCCACCTTGCTGAGGATGTCTACAGGGACCCACGCTTTGAAGGGGCGCCGGGCTGAAATTATGGCCTTTTATTGATAGGGGCTCTTGCTGGTGTGGAGCATATTCTTTAGATGAGCTTTGGTGATTTGTTTGGTTTAGGCTGCACTGGTTTCTTTGTATTCGAAGACTGGCTCTAGGAGATCTTCGATGTTGCAGTGGAGGGCTTTTGCTATGGCTCTTACGCTTGTTACCGAAGCTTCATTGATGTTTCTCTGGCGCTGCTCGTACATTTGGATTGAGCGGAGTGACACACCCGATTCATATGCTAGGTCTTGTTGGGTTTTCTTAAGCTTCTTTCTTGCTAACGCAAGTTTGGTTTGCCTGGACGCTTTTTTCGCCATATCGCAGACGAGGCGAGCCACGCGTTCCTCCGAGGCTTCGTGCCAGGGATAGTACAGACTGCGCAGTGCGTCAAACGGAACGATATGCAGCAGGTCTTCGAAAGACTCTCCTAGGCGCCACTGAAGGTATGCCAATATCCAGCCTGTCCAATATTCCGGTGTCTTTTCGAATCGGTAGGTTCGATTTGGCATCGGCCTTGATTGGTAGCCCGACCTTTCGGCGATAAGCGCGAATAGCTCAACGCCCGATTTTCCCGATACGACCCATGCGTTGCCACGCTCAAACTCACGGGCTACGCCGCACAGGCAAAAGAGTTCAGCGACCTCGGACCCTTCCGCTCCATAGTCGTTCACGGCATAGTCAAAGCAGTCGCCGAGGTTGCTCATTGCATCCTCAAGGTAATAGATGGGATATGTTCTACTCGGTCCACAATTCGTCAACTCTTGGATCATCTAAATCAATCCTCCCTGTCATTAAATCCCTAATGTAGACACCCTCAGAGTCGAATCCATTCACAGTTTCCAGGTACTTGCGCCGCGCGTTCTGCTCTCGCTTAAAGCGCTTGGGATAATACTCAGATCCCAACGCCTGCCTCCATTCGTGGAATCTGATTGCTGAAAACGCACGCTCACTCATAAGAGCGTATTGGATGCCCAAATCGCCCAAACGCATAATGAGTTGCAGCTGCCTAAGCGAGATCATGCCGTTAACGAACTGTCTTGCAAACGAAAAGTAGGAATCGTCGGCGCGATAACCTCGAATTACGTCATAGGGAGAAATATCAATCAGGCAGTTATCCAGCAGATAGCGAAGTCCTTCGCGCGCCAGCGGTGTCGAAACATTGAACTCCCTATTGTTAGCCAAAATCGCAAGCCAATTGAGAATTGAAAACTCCCCGGACTCCAAGTCTAAGACCGCAAGGCCATCCATATCGAGCTCATATCGATTCGCGATACCATCGGACTCGGTCCGACATGCCCACTCCATTGCCATTTCCTCATGTGGCGTGCAATAAAACCCACACCCATAGTCATTGAATTGTCTGCATTTACCCAACGACGGATGCTCGACAACAACCTCCGACCCGTGCCAAAGCTCCATATCGACCTCCAAACAAAAATATCACCCCAGCGATAGTGTACCAATAACTATCACTGGGGTGATATAGATAGATGCAAACTATTGCCTGCCAAGAGCCCTTACTAGAGGCAGGCCTCGGCAATGCGGCGCTTGAGTTCGTCGATGCCGGTGCCGGTCTGGGAGCTTGTGATGATCACGTTCTCGGCCGGAACGTTGAGTTGCTTTTTGATGGCCGCTGCCTGGCGGGCCTGCTGGGTGCGGCTGAGCTTGTCGGCCTTGGTGAGGCAGACGATAAAGTTGAACTCGTTGCCCTGCAGGTAGTCAATCATGTCATGGTCGAGCTTACTGGGATCGTGGCGAATGTCCACCAGCGATACAACCAGGTTAAAGCTGCGCTCCGAGTCGAAGAAGTCGCCGATAAGTTCTGCCCAACGGTCGCGCTCGGCCTTGGAACGACGGGCGAAACCATAGCCCGGCAGGTCGACGAAGTGCACGTCGTCAGCCTCAAAGAAGTTGATGTTGCTCGTCTTGCCCGGCGTGCTCGAAACCTTGACGAGGTTCTTGCGGCCAAAAAGCTTATTCATAATCGACGACTTGCCCACGTTGGAGCGGCCGACGAAGCTCACCTCGGGGCAGGTGGACTCGGGAATCTGCGAAACCTTGCCATAGCTGGCAACGAACTTGGCAAGCTGGTAGTTAATGGAATCGGCCATGGACACTCCTTGGTCGTAGGTTCTTACAAAAGAGCGCGCTAATAAATAGCAGCGATACGGCGAACGATATCGAGCGTAATGCCACTCGCGGTACGGGCATACTCGAACAGGTCGAACTCGCGGTCGCAAATCGCATCGTACGCCTCGTCACAATTATCGCTGATAGCGCGCAGCACCAGGCAATCGACACCATTTTTAGTTGCGACATGGGCAATTGCCGCGCCCTCCATGCCGACACAATCGGCATGCGTCGCCTCGATAGCGTCGTTGCGCATGGCGGTGCCCGTCACAAAGCGGTTACCCGTGGCAATCGTACCGACCAGGAACTGCTTGGCGCCCTTGTTCGAAGCGGCTGCATTTGTCGAAGCATCAACAAACCCATGCTCAGCAAGCACATCGGCAGCAATATCGACCAGCGCAGGCGTCGAGCCAAACTCCTCGAGCCCCGGTGCAGACTCGGCGATAAGCGCGGTATCGGTATCCAGATAGCGCAGGCGTTTGCCGATGACCACGTCATCGATATGGAGCTTGGGGTTCAAACCGCCCGCGATACCCGAGAGCACAACGGCCTGTGGAGCATATTTACTAATGAGATGCTGTGTTGCGGCGGCGGCATTCACCGTGCCCATACCCGCCGTTGTGGCGACAATCGACAGACCGTCGAGCCCGCCGGTCACAACGTTCAAGCCCGCCTCCTGTACCATGCAAGCGTTACTCAACTCTTCCTTAATCTGCATGATCTCTTTTTCGAGTGCACCGATAATCGCGATGGTAGCCATGCCATTCCCCAAACCTATACGAAATTCTCAACCACGGTATGGTACCAGCATTTTGTTTGACCTCGTCAAACGAACACGCTAGGCCAGCGCAGCTCGCGTATCAAACAGAGCCTTTGCAATCGCAGCCGTAGCCTCGCTCGAGCGGTCGCTCCACGGCATCGATGTCATGATGCTCATAATGTAGGTGTCGCCGTCGACATCGATGAGGCCCGCATCGCATGTCGAATAGCAACCATCCTCGCTAATCCAGCCTGCCTTATTGCGCACCAAGGCTTGGTCGTCCGCAATGCCATCACGGATAAATGAGCGCGATGTTGATGACAGCAGTTCAGATAACCACTGAGAGGTCTCACTGCCACAGCTCAGATACTCGCTCATCTCGCGCCACAACTTGGCCGAGGTACGCGCGCAGTAGGTTGGGAAATCGCTCATTGGATCGAGCGCGACCTCGTCTTCGACGCCGAGTGCGGCAATCCAATCCTCGTAATCGACACGGTCAAACGCCGTGCGTAACGCAATAAACGAATCGTTGTCCGAATTAACGACCGCGGCCTCGATCAGGTCGCGCACCGTCTGCCAGCCCATGTTGTAGCCACCATAGGTGCCAAGGGAATCATCGAGTGAGACCTGGCCCGTCTCGACCAGGGATTCGCAGATATACAACGCATAGAGTGCCTTATAACTGCTCGCACCGTACACCTCGGCGTCCGCGTTATACGTCACGCCCTTGCCGCTCGACAGATCGTAAAACACCACGCCCACATCGCCCAATTCCTGGGCCCGATCAAGGGCATCTTGGAGCGCGGCGAGGCTCCCATCCTCCAGGGCGGGGATCTGGTCATCAACCAGTGAGAAGGTCTGCACGGTATCGCCTGAGGGAATATCGTTAAAGTCCGCCTTCGAAAGCCTCGTCTTGAGGCTCGCTGTCGACAGGGTTTGACTTGCGGTGGCTTTAGATTCAGAGACCTTTTTGTTTTGCGTCTGCACCGTTGACGCATCTGAGTGTGCCATTCGCTCCGACGCGTAGGTTTTGGCGGTAATTCCGAGGATAATAACCGCCAACGTTAGCATCCCAATGGCAGCAATCTTCGTCACGCGGATGCGAGCGTCAGCGAGGCCACGCGAAGACGTGCCCTTCGTCTCATATCTGCTGCTATGCTGCGGCACATACTCGTCCCGCGATGCGTTATTTCGCACGTGGTCTCCTGATTGCTACCGTTTTATATACGAGCAGCATAATACCGAGCAGGCATTTCTTTCCAAAGATATTCAGCGGCGTTTAAGGCGTCTTTAAAGAAACCACAAGCGTATTTATCCAAATGGCACGATTCTGTTGCGCATCTCCGCCCAAAACGCAGTGTTGCGGTGGAATAGTTCCTGTTTGGGCGGCATAAGCCGAAAAACAAGAACTATTCCACCGCAACTTGACGGGGCTCTTTAGCAATCAACTAGGTGCCCGGGGGCACTCATTTAAGTCTGTCCCAAATGAGTGCCCTTGGGGGCGAAAATGGCTCGCTAGCCGATGGCGTTTTTGAGTTCCGCGCGGCGCTTTTTCATGCCCGTCATGACGGCGTTGCGCAGCTCGGGCATGCGCGCGGTATCCATCTGGGGCACGCCCTCGAGCTTATAGGGAATGCCCAGTTGCTCGTACTTGACGACACCCATCGTGTGATACGGCAGCATCTCCAGGCCGACCACGTTATGCCACGGGGCAATCAAGCGACCGAGCGCCTCGCACTCCTCCACCGTATCGGTAATACCCGGCACTACCACGTGGCGAATAACAACCTTAATCTTGCGACGCGCGAGCTCATCACCAAACGCCAGAATACGTGCGGGATCGCAACCGGTCAGCTTTTTATGCTCGACGGGATCGGCGTGTTTAATGTCGAGCAGCACCATATCGGTCTCGTTGAGTACGGCATCGAACTTCTCGGGATGCGTGGGATCGAACGCATAGCCGCAACTATCCAAGCAGGTATGTACGCGACCATCGGGGTTGTTGTGCATTGCGCGGAACAGGTCGGCCAAGAACTCAGGCTGCAGGAGCGGCTCGCCGCCGGATACCGTAATACCACCGCTGCGGTAAAACTCATGGTTGCTCTGGAACTCGTCCATCAGGTGCTCGACGGTCACCATGGTACCGCCGTTAACCGACCAGGTATCGGGGTTGTGGCAATACGCACAGCGCATGGGGCAGCCCTGAACAAACACCACAAAGCGGATGCCGGGTCCATCGACCGTCCCCATCGTCTCAATCGAATGCACGCGGCCCAGGGCAAACGCGGAGTCCTCAGGACGAGCGTCCACACCCTCGAGCGTCATCTCAGCCATTCCCGCTACCTTGCCTCTCATTGGTTTTAGCTACATAAATGCCAGAGTCATTCTAGCCTATATGCTTGATGGCGAAACGGTTTAGCGGTCAATTGGATTGTCCTATTTGGCCCCATGCAAAAGCGGCGGGAAGGTTGTCGCAACCCGCCCGCCGCCGAGGCAATAGAAATCGATAGACGCCAGGCGTTACGCCTTGAGTGTGAGCACCGCGCCAAAGGCGGTCGGGCCGCAATGGCTCGAGATCACGCCGCCGACCTGAGTCCAGGTAACGTCCTTAAAGCCCAGGTCGTGCGCATAGACTTCCATGTCGTCGCGCAGCTCCTCGGAAAGGCCTACCGAATACGCCAGGCCAATGTGCGAGTAGTCAATCTCGCCCTTCGCAACCATGTGGTCAATAAAGGCACGGGCGCATTTGAGCATAGAGCCGCGGAACTTCTTGGTCGCCACGAACTTGCCGCCCGTTACCTCAATGCAGGGCTTAATCTTAAGCAGGTGGGCGCCAAGGAACGCGACGTTGGACAGACGACCGCCCGCCTTAAGAAAGGCCAGGTCGGTAGGAACAAAGCCCAGCAGCACGCGGTCCATGACGGAGTTCGTAAATGCAAAGATCTCGTCGACGGTGGCATCGGGGTGAGCCTCGATGTATTTGGCGGTCTCGACGGCAACGAGCGACTGGCCCACCGAGACAAAACGCGTATCCATGGAGAATACGTAGTCGCGGCCCTTAGCCGCAATCTTGGAGGACTGATGCGAGCAAGTCGTGACTTCGGAGTACGCAAGATGCAGAATGGTCGCACCGGGCTGCTCAGCGTGAATGCGGTCGTACACGTGAGCAAAATCCGCAGGCGCACAGCCACTGGTCTTGGGCATCACGCCAAACTCGTTGCAGCGCGAGTAAATCTCGAGCGGATCGATGGAGCCGTCCTCGACGGTCTCGTCACCAATCGTGACATGCATGGGCACGCGCACGATGCCGTAGCGCTCGCAGAGCTCCGGCGTCACATCCGACCCAGATTCAACCACGATTACGTACTTGCCCATTCTTATCACGACCCATCTCAACGTCGACTTTCCAATACCCAGCACAGGCCACCGCACAGTTGTGCAACAGCATCTAAGCGCCAAAGAGACGCCGCCCCTTGCACACAACAAAGGACAGCGTCTCCCTGGAAAACTCCGTGCTTACCTGAGATTTTACACGGTTTATAAATGAGTGTTACTTATCCCGCAAACGGTAGCTATACGCGATAAACGGTAGTTCGCTGCGGCAACTGCGACACATTCCGCCCAGCAAGTCCAATCGTGCTCCACGCACGGTTAATGCGCGAGGCGGTAGAAATCCATCGACGCCGCACCCTCGGCATGCAACCCCATCGCCGAAACCGCCGGCGAATAGGTACGGCTCGTAAGTGCCGCCTCGCCGCTGTTGGCAAAAATCTCGACCATCGTAGTGTCCGAAAGCACGCGCAGGTCGCGAAGCTCGCTGAGCTCGATCGACCTTTGGTCGCGCCCATAGCCTTCGTCACCCATGTCGAGGGTAAGCATCCCGTCCGCATAACGTACAAAGACACCCTTGCGGATTTCGAGCTCGACCATCTTGGCGCCCTCACAGGAAACCACAAGATCAAACAGGCGTCCCGGCTCCTCAACGGTTTCACCGCCTGTCGCGCGAACGCAGTCGCCGCGCATCCTCTCAATCTCGTGCGCCGGCTGCTGGCAGAGCTTACCATCGCGCATGCTCAGCTCTCGCGGCACCGTCAACGCGCACTGCCACCCGCGCGCCACCGTCGGGTTTTCTGCCGTCGCATCGGGGCAACCCGACCATCCGATCATCAAACGCCGGCCTGCAGCATCCTCAAAGGACTGCGGAGCATAGAAATCAAAACCGGCATCGACCATCGGGGGCATGCCCTGCCCGACGATTTTAAAGCTCGGCGCCTCCCAATCGGCCTCGATGGGGAACCACACGCACTGATGCGGATTGCGGTAACGCCAACCATCGGCAGGCACACCCTGCGGACAGCAAACGAGAATAAGCTCGCCATCGAGCTCAAACAGATCGGGGCACTCCCACATAAAGCCAAACTTCTCGCCCAACTCAATGCGCGTCGCATAGCTCCAGTCCTCAAGATTGCGCGAGGTATAGACAAGCACGCAGCCACGGTCGTCTTTCGTACGAGCGCCCAGAACCATGTAGTAGATACCATCGTGCTCAAGGATCTTGGGGTCGCGCACGTGCGTACCGATATCGTCGGGGTAATTGACCGGTCCAACAGCTATGCACTTCTCGCCCAATTCGTCGGGATTCTCGGCAACCATATGAATCTGGTTTTGCTCACGGCCCGTCAACACGTAGTCGTAATCATCGCGGTCAAAATGCTTGACGTTGCCGGTATAGAAGTAGTGAATCTTGCCATCGCGTACAAAGGCAGAACCAGAATACGCTCCGTTCGAATCCAAATCGGAATCGGGGAACAGTGCGGGGCCGTGATTCTCGTACGTCACAAAATCCTTTGTCGTCAGATGGTTCCAAAGCACTGGACCGCCATGCGCAGCATCGAACGGATCGTATTGATGATAGATGTGATACGTATCACCAATCTGAACCAAACCGTTGGGGTCGTTGAGCCAGCCAAGCTCAGGCTCCACATGGAACAGGAGCCTATCGGGGTCGGACGCGATGCGACCCGCCGTCTCATCCTGTCCGGCACGCCACTGCTCATAGTCCGCGCGTGTCACCTTATTTTTTTGATTAAACATCGCCGTTGACTTTCTCGTCTATGGGGAAGGACGCTCGACTCACACGAGTCGAACGCCCTTCCTCAAATGGACTTATCCTCAGATTACACTGAACGGCTCAACTAGAAGCTAACGTCGAAGCCAGCGCCAGCGCCCTCTTCATCGGTGGTCGGCACGCCCTTTGCCTTGTTGTAGGCAAAGATCAAGACGATCGGCACGATAAAGGCGATGAGATTGCCAGCCACATACCACACGAGGGTCTCGGGCGTGACGATGAGCAGGCCAAGCACGCCGGTCAGACCCTGACCGATAGCGCGCACCTCAAAGAGCTTGACGAAGGCACCGCCGCAGCCTGCACCGATGCATGCGCAGATGAACGGGATGATCGAGTAGCGCATGTTTGCAGCAAAGATAGCGGGCTCGGAGATTCCGACCAGCGTCGGGATAAAGGACGACATGCAAATGTTGCGCTCTTTGGAATGCTTCTTGTGAATGAGGTACATGCCGATGGCGCCGCCGCCCTGGGCGATGATGGAAACCGACCAGATGGCCTGGATGTAGTTGAAGCCAGTCGTGGCAACAAGGTTTGCCTCGATACCCTGGATGAACTGATGCGTACCGGTAACGACAAGCGGCTGCAGGAACGCGGCGAAGACAAAGGCACCAAAGACGCCCATCCTGTTGTACAGGATATCGATTACGCCGGCGAGGACATCGCCGATCAGGTTGCCGAGCGGGCCGAACACGGTGAACAGGGCGACGTTAGCAAGAATCAGGGTAACGGTCGGGACAAAGACGAACGAAACGACCTCGGGGATGTACTTCTGGGCAATCTTTTCGACCTTGGCCATAAACCAGGCAGTCAGGATTGCAGGGAATACGCCGCCCTGGAAAGCAACCATGGGAATGGAGAGCGGACCAAAGTTCCAGTACTCAGCACCCGTCGGGTCCATAACGAACGTGTTGCGGTTCATAAGGCTCGGGTGAACCATGACGATACCGACGAGGATGCCCAGGATCGGGTTACCGCCAAAACGCTTGACTGCGCTGTACATAACCAGGACAGGCAGGTAGTCGAACGTGGTGGCGATAATGGCAAAGAAGCTTGCGAGGTTCTTGAGGAACTCGCTGTGATCGGCGAGGCTGCCTTCCATGCCAAAGAGGCCGTTGGCAACGATCAGCGACTTAAGGCCGATGATGATAGCAGCGCCGACGAAAGCGGGAATGATGGGGATAAAGATGTCCGAGAATACCTTGAGGACCGAGAAGAACTTGCCCTTCTTGTCCGCCTCGGCGCCCTTGACCTCGGAAGCGCTGATCTCCTTAACGCCCGTCAGAGCCATAAACTCATCGTAAACCTTGTTGACGGTACCGGTACCGAAGATGATCATGAGCTGGCCGCTGTTGTACAGCACGCCCTTGACGCCATCGATGTTCTCGAGCTCGGCCTTGTTGTATTTGCTCGTATCCTTGAGCACCAGACGCAGACGGGTCACGCAATGCGTGGCGCCCTCGATGTTCTCCAGTCCGCCGACGTTGTCGACGACTTGCTGGGACACTGCCTTGTAGTCCATGTTCCTCTCCATTCCTTTTCTAAATCATAAAACGGTTCGTTGCCGCTACAGAGACGCGATCGTTGCGTTTGCGCACTTGAGCGCACCGTCGGTGACGGTAAGCGCCACACCCTGGCCTTGCTTGTTGCAGAAGCGAGCGTTGAGCGCAACGTCATCGACAAAGATGGTCGCGATGTCGTCGTCGACGACCAGACGCACATGGTGAGTGCCCTCGCCCTTAAAGAACAACGGACGCTCGAGGCCCATGTTGTTGACCTGGAACCACGGGTACTGGGGAGCCGGCGTGAACTCGAGCTTGCCCTCGCGCAGGTTGGCGCGGAACTCATAGGCAAGACCGGTCTCGGCGTCCTCGGCGAACTTGACCGAGAAGCCGGCAGCGTTACCGCCGAGCTCAATGTCGGCATCGAGCAAGTAGGTGGAGCCGGCATCTGCGGCGAGCACCTGCTCGACCTTGCCCGACTCGCAGGAAAGCTCAAAGGTCTCGACTGCCTTAGCCTCGCCAAAGGCGCCAAGCATGCTGTCGGGGAGCTTGGTGCCGAGCGTTCCGTCGGCACGCTGAACGATCTCGAGGGGCATAAAAGTGCCACCCCACAGGTAAGAGCTGGGGTCACCGCCCTCGTCACGCGTAGGAACCCAACCAAAGAGAACGCGGCGCTCGCCATCGAATGCGGTGCGAGCGGCGTAGTACGCGCGGCCGTCGAAGGAGTCGTCAGCGGGGGTAATCCAAGGACCGTTGATGGACTTGGACATGCGGTAACGGGTCTTGTTGCCGTCGCTGTACTCGGAAAAGACGAGGTACCACCAGTCGCCCATCTTAAAGAGATCAGGCATCTCGAACATGGTGTACAGGCCCGGGTTCCACCAGTCGCCCTGGAACTCCCAGTTGGTCAGGTCCTTGGAGGTGAACTTGACCAGACGACCGGTCATCAGACGCTTGTCCTCGCCCACACGTGTGCCGAGGATGAGCATGTACTCTTCGTTCTCCTCATCCCAAAGCACAAAGGGATCGCGCCAGTTGCGGTCGTCGTAGCCCTCCTGGGGCGGAAGCAGCGTCTCGGCGATGTTCTTCTCCCACTTGACGGCGTCGTCGCTCGTTGCGTGAAGAAGAACCTGCTTCATCAAACGTGCGCGGACCTTATCGCGATTGCAACCAGTGTAGAGCGCATGGTACTTGTCGCCCACCTTAAACACCGTGCCGGCATAAATGTACTGGTCGACTTCCTCGTCGCCGCCACGCTCAAGGCTCTCGCCAAAGTCCTTGTAGTTGACGAAATCCTTGGTCGTAGCGAGTGCCCAGCCAAACGGCTCTCCGAAAGGTTCGGGGTTACGCGTGTCACGCTGATGATAGAGATAGAACGTGCCGTCCTCGCCGTACGGCATGATGTCGCCTACCCAAATTCCCTCAGGCTGGTAATACACCTTGTGCATCCGAGACTTCCTTTCCACGACATGCTAACTCGGTACAATGGCAAGATATGTCAATCGTTTTCATATGTCAAACGTTTTCATATCAATACGTCTTTTCGCAGTTCCAGTCGTCGGTAAACGGTTGACATATGCCGGCGAACGGTCATCAGAGGCGTTTGAGGAATTCTTTTCGCACGGGATGAACTACGCGGTTTTGCCCTCAATGAGTTCAACGGGGAGCTTGATATTCGATTCGGGATTATCGCCGTTAATAAGAGCGATGATGGATTGCGCCGCGAGCTCTCCGATGCGATCGATATCTTGACGTACGGTTGTTAAGTCAGGCATAAACGTCATAGTTCGGCGGGCACCATCCGCGCCCACGACCTTAATATCGTCTGGAGCGCTCAAGCCACGCTGCTTCATCACGTTGAGACAGATGGCCGCCATCGTATCGTCTCCCGCAAAGATGCCGTCAATATCGGGGTTCTCATCGAGGATCTTCGCAACGACCGCGCCCTTTTCGTCGTCGGGCTTAACGAACTCAACCTCACGGACAAGCGCGGATAAACCGGCCTGCTCAACAACATCGAGGTAGGCATCGGTACGCTTATTGGCAGGCATGCGCATGCGGCTATTGCTGCGCAGGCACAGGATACGCCTGCAGCCGTCATCAATCAGACGGCGCGTGGCGAGCTCGCCAATGCCATAGCTGTCACTTGCAATCTGGACAGAGCCCTCGCCAAGATCGCAGTCGATGCCAACCAGGCTCAAGCCCATCTCGGCATATGCCTCGGCACCGATATTGAGGGAGTTGACGATGACGCCGTCGACCATATTGCGGCGGAGCATGTCAATATAGGAACGCTCAAGATCGGGTCGATTGGCGCTGTTGCACAGCAACATCTTAAAGCCGTTTTCCGCTAACGTGCGCTCGACCGCCTGCACAACCTGAGCATGGAACGGGCTGCTCACAAAGGGAACAATCATGCCGATAAGGTTCAGGCGACCGTTGAGCATGGCACGGGCGATATCGTTGGGCGTGTAATTGATGCGCTCCATCGCCGCATGGACTTTATCGCGGGTTTCCTGGCTAATGTAGCCGCGATTATTAAGCACGCGAGATACCGTAGTAGGCGAAACCCCCGCCACCGCTGCAACTTCCTTGATGCCAGGCTTAGCCGTATCTTTAGAACGAGCACTCTCGCGAGCCATAGCACCCTCCCCCATCAACATGTCAAACGTTTACATACGAACAAAGCATACCCCAACAACAGCGGGAAGACGGTAACAGCACAAGTAAGTAAACGACTCATCCAAATAATTAGGAGAGTTCCGCCTAAAGGGTGACTACACAGGACCCCCGCCGGGCCGCTTTGGGTTACTTTCCAAAACATTTCCGCAGGACGCAAAGGGCTCCGCCGCGCGAAGCGCGCAGCGGAGCCCTTTGCATGTCCGAGGACGTTTTGGAAAGTAACCCAAAAACGGCCCGGCGATCCTGCGGGAGTTAAACCCCTTTAGAACTTGTTGTGGAAGGTACGCGCAATGACCTCGTCCTGCTGCTCCTTGGTGAGCGTGTGGAAGTTCACGGCATAGCCGGAAACGCGGATGGTCAGCTGCGGGTACTTCTCGGGGTGAGCCTGAGCGTCGAGCAGCGTCTCACGGTTGAAGACGTTGATGTTCAGGTGGTGGCCACCCTTCTCAGCGTAAGCGTCGAGCATGTGGACCAGGTTATCGGCCTGAGTCTCGGAAACTTCAGAAACCTTCATAATGTGTCTCCTTCGATTAATAGGCGCCGGCCGAAACCGGCGCGCTAATCAGTAATCGTTATTGTTAGTATAGCACTAACAGTAGTTACTCGCCCAGCTGATCAAGGTCGATATCGCCAAAGAACACCTGGTCCTCCTTGCCGAGCGCACTCGGGATGATGGAGAAGGTGTTGGAGATGCCGTCCTGAGCATCGCGGAACGGGAGCTTGGAAACCGAAGACAGCGAAGCGATGGCGCCGTGGCTATCGCGCTTGTGCATGGGGTTAGCACCCGGGGCGAACGGCTGGCCAGCCTTGCGGCCGTCGGGCGTGGAGCCGGTCTTCTTACCGTACACGACGTTGGAGGTAATGGTCAGAACCGAGGTCGTGGGCACGGAGTTGCGGTAGGTGTCGTTCATGCGGATGTACTCCATGAACTGGTGCACAAC
>CAVHBE010000183.1:0-7364 GCA_963634045.1 Methanobrevibacter smithii | reverse complement strand
GAGACCGGCAAGAAGATGACCGCGCTCGCCGACAAGGTCGCCGACGAGGGCTACGACGCCGTGTTCCTGATGGGCGTCGGCGGCACCTGGGACGAGCTCATGCAGCTCGAGTACCTCATGAACAAGTTCGGCGACCGCGACCTCGAGGTCTACCTGATCCACGCCGCCGAGTGGAACGCCATGGGCCACAAGCGCATGACCGAGAAGTCCGTCGTGCTCACCGCCTCCGAGTCCGGCACCACCCCCGAGGTCCTCGAGGCCGTCAAGAAGATGAAGGAAAAGGGCATTCGTGTCTACGCCATGACCAAGCCCGAGGGCCCCATCGGCCAGGCTGTGGGCGCCGAGAACTGCGTCGCCATGGCTTCTGACCATGGTTCGGGCGGCTGCGAGAAGGGCTACTACCTCGCCGACTGCTTCGGCCTGCGCCTGCTCAACCGCCGCGGCTGCTTCCCCAAGTTCGATTTGTTTATCGAGCAGACCAAGGACATCTGGAAGGACATGCTCGATATCCGCAAGCGCTTCGAGCCGCGCGCCGAGGAGCTCGCCAAGAAGTACGCCCTGGCCCCCTACACCATGTTCATCGGCTCCGGCGCCCTGTGGGGCGAGACCATCCTGTTCTCGATGTGCATCCTCGAGGAGATGCAGTGGAAGCGCACCCGCTACATCACCTCGGCCGACTTCTTCCACGGCACCCTCGAGCTCGTGGAGCCCGGCGTCCCGGTCTTCCTGTTCATGGGCGAGGACGAGAACCGCAAGCTCGACGAGCGCGTCCGCGCCTTCCTGACCCGCGGCGTGACCGGCGACACCGACATCAACATCATCGACACCGCCGAGTTCGCGATCCCCGGCCTTGACGACGAGTTCCGCGTCATCGTCTCCCCGTGGATTCTGACGGTGCTCGTGACCGACCGCCTGGCTCGCTACTACGAGACGGTCACCAAGCACAACCTCAAGTATCGTCGCTACTATCACCAGTTCGACTACTAAAGAAAACGGGTGCGGGAACGTGCCGGGCTATTGAGAGGAACACAGAATGAGACAGTACATCATCGCCAGCCATGCGCACTTCGCCACCGGCATCAAGGAGAGCGTCGAGCTGCTCTCGGGCGCTCGCGACAACGTCCACGATCTTTCGATGTTCGTCGATGGCCGCATGGACGTGGCCGAGGAGGCCCAAAAACTGCTGGCAGGCATGTCTGCCGACGATGATGTCGTTGTCTGCACCGACCTCTTTGGCGGTAGCGTTAACAACGAGTTCACCAAGATCGTCCAGACGCGTCCCCGCACGTACCTCGTTACCAACATGAACCTTCCTCTGCTCATCCAGCTGCTGTTCTCTGACGAGTCGGCGCCGGTTGAGGAGACGATTCGCGCCATCGTCGCTGCGGACGATACGCGCGTGAAGTTTGTCAACGATCTTTTGGTCGATGACGAGGAGGAGGAAGAGTTCTAATCCGCAGCACCTACTGACACGCCGTATGACGGCACAAGACCTTTGGGGGGTCACATTATGATTCAGCTACTTCGCGTTGACCATCGCCTGCTTCATGGCCAGGTCGCAGTTTCCTGGGTTCAGGGCCTTGGCTCCAACTGCATCTTCTGCGTGGGCGATAAGGTCGCTAACGACCCGGTGTGGAAGACGACGCTCAAGATGGGCAAGCCTGCCGGCTGCAAGCTCGTCATCAAAGATATGGAGCATGCAATCGAAGCTATCAACTCGGGCGTGACCGACAAGTACAAGATGATCATCTGCGTCGCCACTATCGCTGAGGCAAAGCAGCTTGTTGAGGGCTGCCCGCAGATCAAGTCGGTCAACCTGGGCAACACCAAGCCCAAGGACGAGAAGCGTCCCGACGCTCGTCAGGTCTCTCGTCAGATCTTCCTGACCGCGGCCGAGGAAGCCGATGTGCGCGAGATGCTGGATCGTGGCGTTGAGGTCGAGATTCGACCCCTGGCCGATGACCCCAAGGTCGACTGCGCCAGCGTGCTCTAGGCGTTCAATTTCGAAGAGTCTGAGCTCTTCGTAGTGTCCTATATGGAAAGGGGGATGTATGCTTGCCCAAGCAATCCTCATCGGACTTATCGCCGCATTTGGTAAGTTCGACTGCCAGCTCGGTACGCTCTACGCGTTCCGCCCCATCGTCCTGTGCCCGCTCGTGGGCCTGGTGCTGGGGGACCTGCAGTCCGGCCTCGCGATCGGTGCGAGTCTGGAGCTGCTGTTCATGGGCTCGATCTCCATCGGCGCCTACGTGCCGCCTGATGAGACGATCGGCGGCGTGCTCGCCTGCGCCTTCGCTATCCAGCTGGGCCAGAGCACCGAGGCAGCCATCGCGCTTGCCATGCCCATCGCCACGCTGTGCCTTGCCATCAAGAACATCCTTAACGCCGCCCTGCCGATCCTGGTCGACCGCGCTGATGTCTACTCCGGCCAGGGCAACCTTAAGGGTGTCTATGCGATGCACTTTCTGATCGGTTTGACCGGTATCATCATGGCGTTCCTGCTGTGCTCGCTGTCGTTCTATCTGGGTGCTGACGCCATCCAGGGCCTGCTCGACTTCATCCCGCCCTTTGTCCTTGCTGGCTTTGGCGTTGCCGCCAACTTCCTGCCTGCCATGGGCTTCGCCATGCTCGGCCGCCTGGTGCTCACCAAGCAGCTCGTGCCCTTCTACTTCCTGGGCTTCCTGCTGTGCTCCTACGCCAACGTGCCCGTCCTGGGCGTCGCCCTGATCGCCATCATCATCGGCATCGACAAGTTCGACCTGCTCGGCCTGGGCGGAGCCCAGCCCCAGCTCTCCGCGGAAGGGGATGAGGACGATGACTTCTAGTCCCGAGAACAAGATCACGCGCTCCGACCTCGTCAAGAGCGCCGTCAACGTCGGCGCCCTGGGCATGGAGTTCTCCTGGACCTACTACAAGCAGATGAACATCGCCTTCTGCCTGATGGTCGCCAACATGCTCAAGAAGATCTACGCCGGCCGCCTCGACGACTACGCCGCGGCCCTGCACCGCCACTGCGCGTTCTTCAACATCACCGTCCAGTTCGCCCCGTTCGTCGGCGGCATCGCGATGGCCATGGAGGAGAAGGTCGCCCGCGGCGAGATCGAGCCCGAGAGCGTCAACGACGTCAAGGCCGCCCTCATGGGCCCGCTGTCCGGCATCGGCGACTCCATCTTCCTGTCGACGCTGCGCGTGGTCGCCGCCGCGGTGGGCATCAGCCTGTGCCAGGCCGGCAACCCCTTCGGCCCCATCGCCTTCCTGCTCATCTACAACGTCCCCGGCTTCGCGCTGCGCATCTGGGGCGCCGTCAAGGGCTACGAGCTGGGCGTGGGCTTCCTGGACGAGGCCCAGAGGACCGGCCTCATGCAGAAGATCATGACCTGCGTGGGCATCGTGGGCGTCATGGTCGTGGGCGCCATGTGCAAGGACATGTTCTGGGCCAGCATCCCGGTGGCCATCGGCTCGGGCGAGGACGCCCAGACCCTCCAGGACATCCTGGACGGCATCATGCCCGGCATGCTCGGCATGATCGCCTTCTGGCTGTACTACTGGCTGCTGTCCAAGAAGATCAACCCCATGGTGCTGATCGTGGCCACCATGGTCGTGGGCATCATCGGCGCGTTCTTCGGCGTGCTGGCGTAAGGGCCCGGCTGCATAGATTTTCGTTGCAACCTGGAAAGGGGATGGAGCAGGCCTATGCTCTCCATCCCCTTTTTGTATAGAAGGAGTTCGTATGTTCGCGAAGGGTCGCGAAGCAATGCGCCTGACGCCGGCAGAGGTCAGGCTGATTCTTATTGAGTCCCTGCAGTGGTGCGCCAACAACGCGGTCTACTTTTTGGGGCTTATCGGTGCGGCCACGTATGATCTGGCCGGCACGGCCTTTTTGGTTGCCGCCATTACGCTCGCGCGCAATCTTATGACGTCGGTGGGCAATATGGTGTCGGGCTCGGTCATCGATCGCTTTGGACCGCGCCGGACGTCGTTTGTGACGTGCGTGATTACGGCAGTGCTATCGCTTGGCGTGGGGTTAGCGCCGTTGTCTGTCCCCGGGCTTGTGTTTGCCGCGTGCGTCTTGGGACTTGCGGGCGGCTTTATCAACACCTGCACGCATGCGTTTCCGGGATACCTGGAGTCGACCACCGAGGGCCGTACCCGCGTGAACGGCCTCATGGTGTTCTACAGCAATATCGCCTATACCGCTGGCCCGCTGCTCGGTGGTGCCATCGTGAGCTGTTTTGCCACGCAATCGGTCTATCTGCTCATGGCGGGCATGATGGGTGTGGCGGCCGTGCTCTCCTTGGGCTGTCACGAGTGTGTTGCTCCCGCAAAAGGGGAGAAGCCGAAGGGCGGTATTCTGGGCGGTATGGCCGAGGGTGCGCGACTTACGTTTCGCGACCACGACCTGCGCCTCATCTTTATCTCGGGCTTTTTGGGTTTCTTTGCGTTTGGCGCGTTCGATTCGCTGGAGTCGTTGTTCTACCGCGATGTGCTCAACGTGGATATCGTCTGGCTGGGCTGGCTGTCCTCGGTCGTGGGCCTCACTTCCTCGGTGGGCGCGTTCATCCTGACCAAGCTTTCTGCTCGCCATGTCAACCTGCGATTGTTGCTCGGCGCGCTCATGGCCGTGGGCATTGGGTCCATGGTGTACGTGGGCACCGATATGCTGGGGGTCGCGATTATCGGTCAGGCGATTAACGGTCTGGCCTGGGGATTCCTGGAACCGCTGCAGATGATCCTGATTCAGGAGCGCGCCGACATCAAATACCTGGGACGCATTACCGGCTTTGTGCGTTTTGGCCTGATGAGCGCCGGCGTGCTGCCGCTGCTGGCGGCTCCTTTTTTGGCGGAGGCTTTGGGCGTCCAAGCGGTGCTATTTGGGGCATCGACCATTATTGCGCTGGTAGGAACGCTGTTCTTTGTCACACAAGGGAGGCGCCAGAGGTGTTAGCTATACATTCAATTCTAATTTAATACCACTCACCAGAGAATTTCGACCGTTCACCGAGGACTGGAACAGATTGATAAGTGGTATTAAAAACACCTTAGGTGTATGAGATAATTGGTATCGAAAAGAAACGCGATGTATAGAGTCGCGTGCAGGACAGAAAGGAAAAGCCATGAAGGAAACCGAGAAGATCGAGATCATGCACTTTAGCCAGGAGGGCTATCTCGAGGACGGCAAGAACGTCTATGAGACCGGCAAGAAGATGACCGCGCTCGCCGACAAGGTCGCCGACGAGGGCTACGACGCCGTGTTCCTGATGGGCGTCGGCGGCACCTGGGACGAGCTCATGCAGCTCGAGTACCTCATGAACAAGTTCGGCGACCGCGACCTCGAGGTCTACCTGATCCACGCCGCCGAGTGGAACGCCATGGGCCACAAGCGCATGACCGAGAAGTCCGTCGTGCTCACCGCCTCCGAGTCCGGCACCACCCCCGAGGTCCTCGAGGCCGTCAAGAAGATGAAGGAAAAGGGCATTCGTGTCTACGCCATGACCAAGCCCGAGGGCCCCATCGGCCAGGCTGTGGGCGCCGAGAACTGCGTCGCCATGGCTTCTGACCATGGTTCGGGCGGCTGCGAGAAGGGCTACTACCTCGCCGACTGCTTCGGCCTGCGCCTGCTCAACCGCCGCGGCTGCTTCCCCAAGTTCGATTTGTTTATCGAGCAGACCAAGGACATCTGGAAGGACATGCTCGATATCCGCAAGCGCTTCGAGCCGCGCGCCGAGGAGCTCGCCAAGAAGTACGCCCTGGCCCCCTACACCATGTTCATCGGCTCCGGCGCCCTGTGGGGCGAGACCATCCTGTTCTCGATGTGCATCCTCGAGGAGATGCAGTGGAAGCGCACCCGCTACATCACCTCGGCCGACTTCTTCCACGGCACCCTCGAGCTCGTGGAGCCCGGCGTCCCGGTCTTCCTGTTCATGGGCGAGGACGAGAACCGCAAGCTCGACGAGCGCGTCCGCGCCTTCCTGACCCGCGGCGTGACCGGCGACACCGACATCAACATCATCGACACCGCCGAGTTCGCGATCCCCGGCCTTGACGACGAGTTCCGCGTCATCGTCTCCCCGTGGATTCTGACGGTGCTCGTGACCGACCGCCTGGCTCGCTACTACGAGACGGTCACCAAGCACAACCTCAAGTATCGTCGCTACTATCACCAGTTCGACTACTAAAGAAAACGGGTGCGGGAACGTGCCGGGCTATTGAGAGGAACACAGAATGAGACAGTACATCATCGCCAGCCATGCGCACTTCGCCACCGGCATCAAGGAGAGCGTCGAGCTGCTCTCGGGCGCTCGCGACAACGTCCACGATCTTTCGATGTTCGTCGATGGCCGCATGGACGTGGCCGAGGAGGCCCAAAAACTGCTGGCAGGCATGTCTGCCGACGATGATGTCGTTGTCTGCACCGACCTCTTTGGCGGTAGCGTTAACAACGAGTTCACCAAGATCGTCCAGACGCGTCCCCGCACGTACCTCGTTACCAACATGAACCTTCCTCTGCTCATCCAGCTGCTGTTCTCTGACGAGTCGGCGCCGGTTGAGGAGACGATTCGCGCCATCGTCGCTGCGGACGATACGCGCGTGAAGTTTGTCAACGATCTTTTGGTCGATGACGAGGAGGAGGAAGAGTTCTAATCCGCAGCACCTACTGACACGCCGTATGACGGCACAAGACCTTTGGGGGGTCACATTATGATTCAGCTACTTCGCGTTGACCATCGCCTGCTTCATGGCCAGGTCGCAGTTTCCTGGGTTCAGGGCCTTGGCTCCAACTGCATCTTCTGCGTGGGCGATAAGGTCGCTAACGACCCGGTGTGGAAGACGACGCTCAAGATGGGCAAGCCTGCCGGCTGCAAGCTCGTCATCAAAGATATGGAGCATGCAATCGAAGCTATCAACTCGGGCGTGACCGACAAGTACAAGATGATCATCTGCGTCGCCACTATCGCTGAGGCAAAGCAGCTTGTTGAGGGCTGCCCGCAGATCAAGTCGGTCAACCTGGGCAACACCAAGCCCAAGGACGAGAAGCGTCCCGACGCTCGTCAGGTCTCTCGTCAGATCTTCCTGACCGCGGCCGAGGAAGCCGATGTGCGCGAGATGCTGGATCGTGGCGTTGAGGTCGAGATTCGACCCCTGGCCGATGACCCCAAGGTCGACTGCGCCAGCGTGCTCTAGGCGTTCAATTTCGAAGAGTCTGAGCTCTTCGTAGTGTCCTATATGGAAAGGGGGATGTATGCTTGCCCAAGCAATCCTCATCGGACTTATCGCCGCATTTGGTAAGTTCGACTGCCAGCTCGGTACGCTCTACGCGTTCCGCCCCATCGTCCTGTGCCCGCTCGTGGGCCTGGTGCTGGGGG
>CAVHBE010000182.1:0-4578 GCA_963634045.1 Methanobrevibacter smithii | reverse complement strand
GCGGAAGATGACAAAGTCGTCGAGCTCCTTGGCGTCGAAGGTCACCTCGCCGTGGACGGCATCGTGGATGACGACGTCGCCGCGGTCCTCGGGCACCTTGATGCGCAGGACGTAGGACTCGCCGGCCTCGATGCGACGGCGGGCCTCCTCGGGATCAAGATCGCGGCAACGGCGCTGATAGCCCTGGAAGGGGTCCTTGCGCTCCTGCGCGGCCTTGCGGTCGGCGTCGAGCTGCTCCTTGGTGCAAAAGCAGGGATAGGCCTTGCCCTCGTCCCAAAGCTTCTGGGCGGCCTGTTTGTACAGGTCCAGGCGCTCGGTCTGGGCGTAGGGGCCAAAGTCGCCGCCCACCTCGGGACCCTCGTCCCAGTCCAGGCCCAGCCAACGCATGGCGCGCAGGATGATCTGCGTGTTCTCGTCGGTGGAGCGGGTGGGGTCGGTGTCGTCGATGCGCAGGATGAACGTGCCACCGTTTGCGCGGGCGAAAGCCCAGTTATAGATAGCGGTGCGGGCACCGCCGATGTGCAGCTTGCCCGTCGGTGAGGGTGCAAAGCGGACGCGAACGTCTGATGCCATGGAAATCTCCTCGATTGCAGGATGGATGTCTAACCGCACCAGTATAAAGCATCAAAGCAACCTCCGCACAAAGGGCACCGACCCAATCAATGGGGACAGACTTAAATGACCTGTCGCCGGAGGCACTCTTCGGAGCCGGTCGAAAAGGAGTGTCCCGATCTGCCGGCACTTGGGGACGTTCCTAAAAGGCCGACAGAAAAGGAACGTCCCCAAGTGCCGAAATGACCAGTCGTTGGGCAACCTGTCGGCACTTAGCGAAGGCTGGTCATTTAAGTCTGTCCCCAATGAGTAGGTGCGGAAAGGGTGTGAATGTTTGATTTACGCGCTATGATGTGCCCTTGCATAGAGAGCCTGGCGGAATGGTAACGGTCGCCGGGACACGTTTTTGAAAGGACAATCATGTCAGGAGAACTTCGTTCCATCCCGCCCCAACACGGGTCCTTTGTTTTTACGTCGGAGTCGGTGACCGAAGGTCATCCCGATAAGATCGCTGACCAGATCAGCGACGCCGTCCTCGACGCAATCCTCGCCAAAGAAATAGAGCTCCAGGAGCAGGGCTACATCGCCCCCAACGGCGTGCCCGCGAATGTGGAGAACGTCCGCTGCGCCTGCGAGACCCTCGTGACCACCGGCACCGTCATCGTCGCCGGCGAGATTCGCACCCAGGCCTACGTCGACGTACAGGAAATCGCCCGCGGCGTCATCCGCCGCATTGGCTACAACCGTGCCAAGTTCGGTTTTGACTGCGACACCTGCGGCGTTATGAGCCTCATCCACGAGCAGTCGCCCGATATCGCCCAGGGCGTCGACGAGTCCTTCGAGACCCAGACCGGCGCTACCACCGACCCGATCGACCTGATCGGTGCCGGCGACCAGGGAATGATGTTTGGCTATGCCTCCAACGAGACCAAGACCCTCATGCCCATGCCGCACTACCTGGCAAGCCGCCTGGCCGAGCGCCTGGCCGCCGTGCGCCACGACGGTACCCTGTCCTATCTGCGTCCCGACGGCAAGACCCAGGTCACCGTGCGCTACGAGGAAGGCAAGCCCGTCGAGGTCACGACCATCGTCATCTCCACGCAGCACGCCGCCGAGATCGAGGACATGGGCAAGATCAAGGCCGACCTCATAGAGCACGTCATCACCCCGGTCATGGCCGCCGAGAACATGCCGTGGGACAACGCCGACATCTACGTGAACCCCACCGGTCGCTTTGTCGTGGGCGGCCCCATGGGTGACACGGGCCTCACCGGCCGCAAGATCATCGTTGACACCTACGGCGGCTACGGCCGTCACGGCGGCGGTGCCTTTAGCGGCAAGGACTGCACCAAGGTCGACCGCTCCGCTGCGTATGCCGCGCGCTGGGTCGCCAAGAACGTGGTCGCCGCCGGCCTGGCCGACCGTTGCGAGGTCGAGCTTGCCTATGCCATTGGCGTTTCCAAGCCCCTCTCAATCATGGTCGACACCTTCGGTACCGCACATGTTGCCGAGGACAAGATCGTTGAAGCCGTAGAGAAGACCTTCGACCTGCGCCCGGGCGCCATCATCCGCGACCTGGACCTGCGTCGCCCCATCTACGAAAAGACGGCAGCCTACGGTCACTTCGGCCGAGAAGACGCCGACTTCACCTGGGAGAAGACCGACCGAGTCGAAGAACTCAAAGCAGCCTGCGGTCTGTAATTGGGAACCACCAAGGTCACATCACGCATGCGTTTTCAAAAGAAGTACCGCCCCCAAGCGGTGCTTCTTTTTTATTAATCCGGTGGTGAAGATGCTTCGATATGAGCCTACGCTGCGTCACCAGCTAATGAATTTTGCAGCACACACGCCTCTACCATGTATCCTTAGTTCCGAGGGCTTTGGTATTTGGTCGATCGCGAGTTCCGCACGAGCCGGAGAGCACTTAATGTGCTCTCCGTGCGAGTCAGGACTGTCCGAGCAGGCGACCAAATACCAAAGCCCTCGGAACGGCGGGACAGAGTATGCCCCGCCCCTCGGGACGACGGGATAGAACAGGAGCGCATATGGCAGGCAAGCCGCAAACACTAGCTACGACCTCGGCATTCGAGATCTTGGGCCCCGTCATGGTCGGCCCCAGTTCATCGCACACCGCCGGCGCCCTGCGCTGCGCCCAAGTTGCCGCCAGCCTGCTGGAAGGCCGCATCACCAAAGTCACCTTTGGCCTGTGGAACTCCTTCGCCCACACCTACCGCGGCCACGGCACCGACCGTGCGCTCGTCGCGGGCATCCTGGGCCTAGACACCGATGACGAGAATATCAAGCAGGCCTTCGACCTCGCGCGCGAGCAGGGCCTCGAATATCACTTTGACATCAAGGGCGACGACGCCTCCATCCACCCCAACACCGTCGACATTGACATGGTCGACGACACGGGCGCCACGGCACAGGTCCGCGGTGAGAGCCTGGGCGGCGGCAAGATGCGCATCAGCCGCATTAACGGCGTCGGCGTCGACATCTCGGGCATGTATTCCACGCTCTTCGTGGCGCACAAGGACGTTCCCGGCGTGCTCGCCGCGCTCACCAACCTGCTCGCCTACGCACACGTGAACATCGCCTTCTGCCGCACCTACCGCACCGAAGTGGGCGGCCAGGCCTACTCCGTCTTTGAGACCGACGGCGCGCCCGACGACACCGTCGTCCCCATGCTGCGCAAGCTCGACAATGTCGATTACGCAACGTTTATCGAGCTCCCGGGCTCGGCCTCGTCGCTCTCCCCCGGCGTCTCGGCCAAGGAAATCTTTGACGACGGCGAGCAGCTGCTCGATGCGTGTAAGGAACTGGGGCTCAGCATCGGCGCCGTCATGGCCGTTCGCGAGGCGCGTCTGACCGGCGAGGCCCACGCCGTCGCCGCCATGCGCCGCGTGCTCGACGTCATGCGCGAGGAGACCACGGCCCCCCTCGCCAATCCGCAGCGCTCGCTCGGTGGGCTAATCGGCGGCGAGGCCAAACTCGTCGATGCCACCAGCCGCAACGATTTGAGTGCAAGCCTGATGGGCGTCGTCCAGACCGACGCCGTGGCCCGCGCGATGGCCGTGCTCGAGCGCTCCGCCACGATGGGTGTGATCGTCGCAGCTCCGACGGCAGGATCCGCGGGTGTTGTGCCCGGCTGCGTGCTGGCGCTTGCCGATCGCCTGCAGCTCGACGACGAGCAAGTCATGGACGCGCTCTACTGCGCAGCCGCCATCGGCCTCAACCTCACCACGAGCGCCTGCGTCGCCGGCGCCGAGGGTGGCTGTCAAGCCGAGGTGGGAAGCGCCGCCGCCATGGCAGCCGCCGCGCTGGTGCAGATGCTCGGCGGCACGCCCGAGCAGGCGCTCGACGCCAGTTCCATCGCGCTGAGTAACCTGCTGGGCCTCGTTTGTGACCCCGTCGGTGGCCTCGTGGAGGTGCCCTGCCAAAACCGCAACGCCATCGGCGTGGCAGCGGCCTTTAGCTCGGCACAACTCGCCCTCGCAGGCATTAAGAGCTTAGTGCCGTTTGACCAGATGGCACATGTCATGCTCTCGGTGGGTCACGCGTTGCCGGCCACGCTGCGCGAGACGGCAAAGGGCGGCATCGCGCAGGCTCCGGCCGCACTTTCGGCCTGTGCAAAATGCGGTGTGTGCGGATAGCGGCAAAGAACAACTCAAAGGTGGGACAAATGTCCCACCTCTTTTGAATGCCACCGTTTCCGTACCACAAACAGCAGGGCAATCGCTATAATGCAAGCCCAGTAAAAACACGATGAACCGCAAGGCGAAAATCGAAGGATATGCATACGATGTCGCAAAACGATCGAACTCATCTGATTCCCGATCCGCAGCAGCCGAGCAGGCACACCGGCGGCGTTCAGTCGCCGCGTCCTATCGCGCCGAGCCACGGTCAGCAGCGTGCTGCAGCAAACGCTTCTCAACGCCCGAACCAACAGCGACAGCAGCGTCAACAACGTCAGCAGCGCCAGGCAAACGGCAATGCGCCCAAGCAGCTCCCCACGCACGCTCGAGG
>CAVHBE010000181.1:4855-5625 GCA_963634045.1 Methanobrevibacter smithii | reverse complement strand
GAGTTCGAGAAGCATCAGTTCGACCTGGTCGTGCTCGACCTTATGCTCCCCAAGATCCCCGGCGAGCGCGTTTGCCGCACCATTCGCGATACCTCGGATGTTCCCATCATCATGCTGACTGCCAAGGGTGAGATCGAGGACCGTATTATCGGTCTTGAGCTC
This sequence comes from Methanobrevibacter smithii, assembly GCA_963634045.1. GTDB lineage: Bacteria > Actinomycetota > Coriobacteriia > Coriobacteriales > Coriobacteriaceae > Collinsella. The sequence continues at coordinate 5,463 of CAVHBE010000181.1, read as the reverse complement.
GGCGCCGACGACTATCTGATTAAGCCGTTCTCGCCGCGCGAGCTCGTCGCCCGCGTTCGCGCTCTGTTCCGCCGTGCCCATCAGGCCGACGAGCCCGCCGTCGAGGTACTCGACTTCGGCGATCTGGTCATCGATATCTCGGGCCACAAGATCTTGGTCGAGGGCAAGGAAGTCGACCTGACGGCTTCCGAGTTCAAGCTGCTCACCACGCTTGCCCGCCATCCCGGCCGTGTGTATAACCGCATGGAGCTGGTCGAGAAAGTGCTCGGGTATGACTTTGAGGGCTATGAGCGCACCATCGATAGCCACGTGAAGAATCTTCGCGCCAAGCTGGGCGATGATCCCAAGAAGCCCAAGTGGCTCTACACCGTCCATGGTGTCGGCTATCGCTTCGAGGCTCCGGCCAAGACCGATAAGTCGGACGAGAAATAGGGAAATCACATATGACACCTGCGCGCTTTGAAATCGGACAAAAGCACAAGCAGGAGAGCGAGGCGGGTTCCAAGGCTAGTTGGAACACGCCTCGTTCCGATTCACGGCCAACGATGAGCTATCCCTCGCGCATGGCACTTGCTTTTGCTCTGACATCGCTCATGACGGTATTGGTG
>CAVHBE010000181.1:3200-4845 GCA_963634045.1 Methanobrevibacter smithii | reverse complement strand
GAACTGCGCACGGTCGCAACGTCGAGTTTGGTTTCCGACGATCTGGGCATGCAGGTCGTCAATAAAAAGGGCGTGATCGTTTATGACGATTCCTGGCCCTCGGCAAGCGCCACCGCCGATGTACGCGAAAACCAGGCTACGACCGACGACACGAGCGGCAAGAGGGCATCGCATAGCCCGGTTTCGTCTGCTCCAACCGACTCCGATAGCGTTGCTGACGTCGAGATTGTAACGTCTTCCGGCGAGCATGTCGGTCAGGTAAAGCTGTGGGCCATCGGCTCCGACGCTCTGCTCACCAAGGCGGACTCTGCGTTTAGGGAGAAGACCTTTAACGCCATGGCCCTCGCCGCGGTTGTTGCAATCTGCATTTCGGTCGTTATCGGATCGCTCGTGTCGCGCATGCTCACCAAGCCGATTCATCGCATCACCAGTACCGCAAAGCAAATCCGTGACGGCGACCTGTCGGCTCGCACGGGACTGCGCGGTGATGACGAGATCGATCAGCTGGGTGAGACCTTCGATGAGATGGCCACTTCGCTCGAGAAGGATATGAAACACGAGAAGCGCCTGACCTCAGACGTTGCACACGAGCTTCGCACGCCGCTTATGGCCATGCTCGCAACGGTCGAGGCCATGCAGGATGGCGTGTATCCCACCGACGATGAGCATTTGGAGACCGTTGCTTCCGAGACGCGTCGCTTGGCTCGTCTGGTGCAGCAGATGCTCGACCTGTCGCGCATGGAAAACAGCGCGGCTCCGCTCAACCTTGAGCCGGTGGACATGGTTCCTTTCGTGCGTTCCATCGTCAATGCCCAGGAGCGCCTGTTTGTCGACCGCGATCTGCGCCTGCGTTTTGCGGACGAGACCCAGGGTCACGACGATGTCGTCGAGGCCGATCCCGACATGATCACGCAATGTGTTATCAACCTCATGAGCAACGCCATGCGCTACACCCCCGAGGGCGGTTGGGTCGTGGTGTCGGTGCTCAGTGACCGCAAGCACGTCAGCATTGCCGTTTCTGATACCGGTATCGGCATTGCCAAGGACGATCTGTCGCGTATCTTCGGACGATTTTGGCGCGCCGATGCCAGCCGCGCCCGCGAAGCTGGCGGCCTGGGCGTTGGCCTCGCCGTGACCAAGCAGATCGTCGAGCGTCACCATGGCTACATATCCGTGGAGTCGGAGCTTGGAAAGGGTACGACTTTTACAATTCATCTGCCCCGCGAGCACACGGCAGACGCGGCATCTACTACAATGGAGCACTAGCTTTTCGCTATTCGGTGAAGGAGGGGCCGCGTCCCTGCCGCTCCGAGTTTGCGAAAACATGCGGGAAAGAACCCGCATTTCTGTCGTATTTAGGTAAGGAGTGACTCACGTGACAACGATGGAACGTCGTCCGGATTCCCGTGGCAAGGTTCGTGATATTTACGATGCCGGTGAAAACCTGCTGATGGTCGCCACCGACCGCATTTCTGCGTTCGACTTCATTCTTCCCGACGAGATTCCGTTTAAGGGAGAGGTACTCAATCGCATCTCGGCATTCTGGTTCGATAAGTTTGCCGACATCGTCCCCAACCATCTCGTTTCCATCGACCCGGCGGATTTCCCCGAGGAGTTTGCTGAGTATCGTGACTACCTCGCTGGT
>CAVHBE010000181.1:0-3190 GCA_963634045.1 Methanobrevibacter smithii | reverse complement strand
GCGCCATGCTGGTTAAGAAGGCCCAGACGATTCCTATCGAGTGCATCGTCCGCGGCTATCTGACCGGTTCGGGCAAGAAGACCTACGACGAGAACGGCACCGTCTGCGGCATCCAGCTGCCTGAGGGCCTGACCGAGGCTTCCAAGCTTCCTGAGCCGCTGTTCACGCCGTCCACGAAGGCCGAGATCGGTGACCACGACGAGAACATCTCGTTCGAGCGTTGCTGCGAGATCGTGGGCGAGGACATCGCCACGCAGATTCGCGACCTTTCCCTCAAGATCTACAAGGCTGCCGCCGAGTACGCCGCGACCCGTGGCATCATCATTGCCGACACCAAGTTCGAGTTTGGTGTTATTGATGGCAAGGTCACGCTGATCGACGAGTGCCTCACGCCCGACTCCAGCCGTTTCTGGCCTGCTGCCAGCTACGAGGAGGGCAAGATCCAGCCTAGCTACGACAAGCAATTCGTCCGCAATTGGCTCAAGGCCAACTGGGATATGACGGGGGAGACCCCGCACCTGCCCGCCGAGGTCATCGATGGCACGTCCGAGCGCTATCGCGAGGCCTTCCAGATCATCACGGGCTCCCAGTTCACAAGCATGAAGGAGAACGCATAAGTGAGTACCCGTAGCGCCACGAACAAGCGCACGCAATCCCACGAAGTTACCGGGGTTGCGCGCAAGTCTGCCGCATCTGCTAAGCCCGCCCGCCAAGCAGCGAGCTCCGTTCGCGTCGTGCCGGCTTCGTCTAAGGCACGCCGCGAAGAGCTCGAGAAGGGCGAGAACCTCGAGGGCCTCTCTAAAGAGGAGAAGCGCGCCCGCAAGGCTAAGCAGCGCGCCAAGGAGGACCGCATCTATACGGTGTCGAATATCCTCCTCAAGCAGGACGAGGACTACACCAAGCGCCGTCGCATCTGGTGGATTGTGCTCGCCATTGGCATGGTGCTCGTCGTGGCAATTTGGGCCTCGCTGTACTTCGCTCCCGCTGGCATGGTGTCCAGCCCTGTCCAGATGGTCGGCATTGTTTTGTCCTACGTCATCATTTTGGGCGACTTTATCTATGACTTCGCTCGTATTCGTCCCTTGCGCAACATGTACCGCGCGCAGGCCGAGGGCATGTCCGAGAACAAGCTCAACGCTCTTATTGAGCGCGCGGCTGCCGAGGAGGACAAGAAGGACTCCAAGAAGAAGTAGCGTTTGCATACATACTTATCGCTAAGATATAAGGCGCGTCGTTTTTGCGGCGCGCCTTTTTACTGTTCTATAGATAGATGGAGTGGCACATGATTCGAGCTGCCCTGACGGTCGAAGAGGCTCTGGAGGGCATGAAGGCCCTGGAGCCCAAGATTAAAAACTACGCGCGTCTGGTCGTCCGCAAGGGCGTAAACGTCAAGCCCGGCCAGGAGGTCGTCGTTCAGTCTCCGGTCGAGTGCGCGCCGTTTGCGCGCGTGGTGGTCGCGGAGGCCTATGCTGCCGGCGCCGGCCACGTGACGGTCATTTGGGCCGATGATGCCGTGACGAGGCTCACGTACGAGCATGTCGAGAAAAGCTATTTTGAGCAGACGCCCGAGTGGAAGCGCATGCAGCTGGATTCCTTGGCCCAGGATGGTGCCTGCTTTGTCTTTATCGAGGGTGCGGATCCTGCGGCCCTCAAGGGCATCGATCCAGCCAAGCCGGCCGCGGCATCAAAGGCGAGGAATACGCAGTGCAAAGTTTTCCGCCGTGGACTGGATTACAACATCAATCCGTGGTGCATCGCCGGCGCTCCGGTCGTGGCTTGGGCGCACGAGGTGTTCCCGGGAGACGCCGATGAGGTTGCAATCTATAAGCTGTGGAATGCGATTCTGCACACCGCGCGCGCCGATGGCCAGGACCCAGAGAGCGACTGGGAACTCCATGACGCCGCATTCGAAAAGAACCTGCGTTTCCTGAACGACAATCGTTTCGACTACCTGCATTACAACGCGGCAAATGGAACCGATCTGACGATTGGCATGACGAAAGGTCACGAGTGGGCCGGCGGCAAGGGCAAGACGCCCGATGGGCACCCCTTCTTCCCCAACATTCCCACCGAGGAAGTCTTCACTTCGCCCGATCGCATGCGCGCCGACGGTATCGTGTACTCGGCCATGCCGCTCATCCATCACGGCAATAAGGTCGAAGATTTTTGGATTAAGTTCGAGGGCGGCCGCGTGGTGGACTACGACGCCCGCGTGGGCAAGGCAACGCTCGCAAGTATCATCGATACTGACGAGGGCGCTGCTCACCTGGGAGAGGTCGCGCTCATTTCCAAGAACACGCCGATCCGCGAAAGTGGTGTTCTGTTCTACGATACGCTCTATGACGAGAACGCTAGCTGCCATCTCGCGCTAGGTGTCGGTTTCCCCGAATGCATCGAGGGTGGGTATGACATGTCCAAGGAGGAGCTCCTGGAGCATGGCGTTAACGTCTCGAGCACGCACGTCGATTTTATGATCGGCACGGACGACATCGATATTACGGGCATTACGCCTGATGGACGTGAAGTTGTGATTTTCCAGAACGGCCAATGGAGTTGGGAATAGTCCCAGACCGTGGTACAATGCCACCCGCGGGCCGTTAGCTCAGCTGGCAGAGCAGGGGACTTTTAATCCCAAGGTCCAGGGTTCGAACCCCTGACGGCCCACCATAGAAAAGAAAGCGATCGACTCCGGTTGGTCGCTTTTTTGTTGCCGCGACATGGGTTCAAACCCGTCGGGGCGCGGAGCTGAGTAAACGCGTGAGCGTTTGCCAGCGCAGCGCGCAAGGCGAGAAAGCGCCGCAGCGGCCGCCTGCGAAGCAGGCTGAATCCCTGACGGCCCACCCAAAGATTGCCGAGACGGTCAACTTCGGTTGGCCGTCTTTTTTGTCGCCCTTTCATGGGTTCGAACCCGTATCTGTCTATATATAAGAACGCTTGGCGAACAAAACCTGCCTTTTACCGATGGGAAACAAATGGCTGATGCCTTTGGAGTAAAGTAGCGCTCCAGAGATGACCGATGTCTCAATACTCATAAAACAGCTGGTCATCGCCAATATCAGAAGCCAATGCTTCAGTTTTAACCTCAGTGATGCGACTGAGGGGCCTATTCATTTGTGAACAAAATATGGAGTGCGCGATTCCCGCCCACGGCGCCCCTCCGGTCTGGCAATATATCTCCTTGCCGCGCGGC
>CAVHBE010000180.1:0-3412 GCA_963634045.1 Methanobrevibacter smithii | reverse complement strand
CATGACCGCCGCAACATGGTAGATGTAAAAAGTATCGCTATCTAACCCCAGCAAAAAGACGTTCCCGGCTACGGCTATTACGACACCGCCAAGGGCCGCTTTGAGGGCATGGAAGTCGATTTGTGCTACCAGATCGCCGCTGCCGTCTTTGGCGTGAGCTACAAGGATGCCCGTGCCCAGGAGCTTGTCGAGTTTACCGACGTAACGCCCAAGACGCGCGGCCCGCTGATCGATAACGGCCAGCTCGATGTGGTCGCGGCGACCTACACCATCACCGACGAGCGCAAGAAGAGCTGGGATTTCTCGACGCCGTACCGTACCGACTACGTGGGACTCATGGTCAAGAAGCGTTCGGGCTTTACCTCGATTGAGGACCTGGACGGCAAGGTCATTGGTGTGAGCCAGGGTGCTACCACGCAGGGCCTGATCGAGCAGATGATCAAGGACAACGGCTTTAGCTGCGAGCCCGAGTTTAGGGCCTTTAGCGGCTACCCCATCATCAAGAGCTCGCTCGACGCCGGCAATATCGACGTCTTTGCCATGGACCGCTCCACGCTGGCCGGTTACATGAACGAGACCGTTGAGCTGTTGCAGCCCGAGGTCAAGTTTGGCGAGCAGGGCTACGGCGTGGCGACCAAGAAGGGCTGCGACCTTTCGGCCGTGGTCGATCAGGTGATTTGCAATCGCCTGGCCGATGGCTGGCTCGACCAAGAGGTCAAGACCTGGGGTCTTGTATAGGCGTATCGTCCAAGGAAGGAATCAAATGCTCGAAGGATTATTTGACGCCGACCGTTGGTCGACGACATTTCAAAACATGGGGCCCTTCTGGGAGGGCTTTGGCGTGACGCTACAGGTGGTCGTTGCCGGTCTGCTGTTGTCGCTGGTACTGGGCACGCTGCTGGGCGTGTTCTCTACCACCCGTTCGCGCGTGCTGCGCGCCATAAGCCGCGTGTACGTGGAGTTTTACCAGAACACCCCGTTGCCCGTACAGGTGCTCTTTATGTACATGGCCGGTCCGCAGTTTTTGCAGGCCATAACCGGCGCCGACCAGCCGGTGCGTATCGCGCCGTTCGTGCTGGGCTTCTTGGGTGTGGGCCTGTATCACGCTGCCTACATTTCGGAGGTCATCCGCACCGGTATCGAGGCGGTCCCGCGCGGTCAGATGGAGGCGGCCCAAAGCCAGGGCTTCACCCGTGCGCAGGCATACTGGTACATCGTGCTGCCCCAGACGTTCAAGATCATTTTGCCGCCGCTGTGTAACCAGGCGCTCAACCTGGTCAAGAACACGTCGGTGCTGGCGCTTGTGGCCGGCGGCGACCTTATGTACCGTTCCGACAACTTTGTGAGTCTGTACGGTTACCTGCAGGGATACATCGTCTGCTGCCTTATGTACTTCATCATCTGCTTTCCGCTCGCCATGCTGGTGCAGTGGCTCGAGCGCCGCTCCAAGGAGCGTCCGCGCGGCGTGAGCCTGGCCGAGCTGGGGCTCGACAACGTAGAGGAGGCCTAGCGCATGGAAATCTTCAACGCGACCAACCTGCTCTACATTTGGGGCGGCTTTGTTAAGACGATCGAGATCTCGGCGCTGTCGATCTTTTTCTCGCTCATCTTTGGCACGGTGCTGGCGCTTGTTAAAAGCTATGCGCCCCGCCCATTCCGTATTTTGGTGAGCGCCTATATCGAGCTGTTCCGCTGCACGCCGAACCTGCTGTGGATCCTGTTTATCTACTTTACGGTGCAGGGTTTGGACATTGTGATTTCGACCATCGCCTTTACGCTGTTTACCAGCGCTGTTATGGCCGAGATTGTGCGCGGCGGCCTCAACTCGATTCCGCGCGGCCAGTTTGAGGCAGCGCAGAGCCAGGGCTTCGGCTTCTTTGCCACCATGCGCTACATCATTCTGCCGCAGACGTTTAAGACGATCATTCCGGCGCTGTTTAGCCAGTGCACGACCGTCATTAAGGACAGCTCGTATCTTTCGGGCATTAACGTGGCCGAGCTCATGTACACGGCAAATGTCGTGATGGCCCATGCGATCGACCTGTCGCAGGTGCTTATGCTCTACGGCCTGGTGTTTGCGATGTACTTTGTGCTCAACTTTGGTATCTCGCTGCTGGTGAGGGCGTATCAACGTCGCATCGTGGCCGCATAGCCTGGCTTTCCCTGGTACGCTATCGTGAGAAAAGGCGATAGACAGCCTTTTTCTCATCTGTTAGAAAGGAATCGCGATGAGCGATCTGGAGAACAAGAAGAGTCCTGTGGTCATTACCATCGCGCGCGACTTTGGTGCCGAGGGCCACGAGATTGGCCGTATCCTTGCCGATGAGCTGGGGATTCCGCTGTACGATAACGAGCTGCTGGTGCGTGCGTCGCTGCGCGCGGGCGAGTCGCTCGACAAGATGGCTGCCTACGACGAGCGCCTGGCCGTGGAGAACATGGCGTTTCTGCCCGACCGCTACGATGCGCGTTCGTACTCGGACAAGTTGTTCCAAAAGATGAGCCAGGTGATTTTGGATCTGGGCGAGACCGAGAGCTGCATTATCGAAGGCCGTCTGTCCGATTACCTGTTGCGCAACAACCCCAATCACATTGCCGTGCTGGTGACCGCACCCTTTGAGGATCGCGTCGAGATCGTGCGCAAAAAGCGTGGCCTTAACAAAAAGAAGGGCGCCAAGCTGGTCAAGCAGCAGCAGAAGGCGCGCGAGGCGTTCTATAAGCGCTACAGCGCCGGAAAGTGGAAGATGACGAGCGGCAAGGACATCGTCGTCAACCGCGCCAAGCTGGGCCGCGAGGGCTGCAAAGACGTTATCGCCGCAGCCTACCGCTACAAGGTGGCGCAGTTCGAAGGCTAGCCGACCAAAACCACCGCAAAGGGGACAGACACCTTTGCGGTGGTAGGGCGGCCGGCATAGAAAAAGTCCCCGCCGGGCGTGTGCTCGACGGGGACTTTGCCGTTTGATGGCTAGCGCTGCGGATGATTACTCGCCCAGCAGGCTCTTGGTGATGGAAGCGGCGGCCTTCTTGCCGGCGCCCATCGCCAGAATGACCGTAGCGGCACCGGTGACGATGTCGCCGCCAGCCCAGATGCGGGGATCGGTGGTCTGGCCGGTCTCCTCGTCGGCGACGATGTAGCCCCACTTGTTGAGCTCCATCTTGCCGCCGATCTTCTTTGCGAAGGGGTTGGCGTTGGTGCCGATAGCCGAGATCGCGACGTCGCAGGGGATCTCCTCGATGGCGCCCTCGATGGGCACCGGGCGACGACGGCCGGACTCGTCAGGCTCGCCGAGCTCCATCTTCTGGACCTTGACGGCGCACACGGAGCCGTCCTCGCCAGCGACAAACTCGAGCGGGGAGACGAGCGGCAGAACCTCGACGCCCTCGGCCTTAGCATGGTGCAGCTCGGCGCGACGGC
>CAVHBE010000179.1:910-5506 GCA_963634045.1 Methanobrevibacter smithii | reverse complement strand
TCTCGACTCCGGTAAGGTTGACCTCTGGCAGAGGGGTCTTTGCGGCTGCCTCAATAATCGTGGCAGCACCCTTGCCTGCGGTGTTGCCATTTGTTTTGATTTTAGTCGCATGGCCCGTTTTTGCGGCAATCGCGATGCCAACGATTGAGCCGAGCACGACGAATACGCCGATGCCAATCTGGACTTTATGATGTTTGAGCCATGCGATGCCTTCGTTCTCCTCGGGCAGATCAGTATCATCCAACTTCATTTCTCTTCACCTCATTTCTTGATCGATTTAGCGAGTTGGTACGCGAGAGAGCTCAATGCCGGAATCAATGCCGATGAGGCGGGGATTAGGGCAGCAGTGAGGGCGGTTGCTCCGACTATGGCGCTCTGCTTGGCGACGGCTTCTTGTTTTATCCCTCCCTTACTTTCTTCCTTAAGGGTTATCTGCATCTTCTCTAGTTCTGCTGCTACTGGTTGATCGACGAACAACTGGATAATTTTTGCTAGATCCTCGTTTCCATTAACGGCGATTTCGTTGTTGAACACTGCTCTGATGGCGAGATAGTGCATCTTCGTCATCTGTGTTTTACCTGTCTCGAGGCTGCTGACGGTTTGCTTCGTTATGCCCAGTTCGTTCGCGAGACGCTCGCCACTCCAACCCGCTGCCTTGCGAATGGTTGACAGGTGAGCTTGGAGCCTGCTGACTAGTTCTTCATCCGTTGAAGTCATTTATGCCTCACAAATTGTAAATATTCCTTACTCCTGTCAAATATTATATATCAAGTCAGAAATTCATCAATTACTAAGTGAGTCTTAGTTTATACGGCCGGCTCCTGAATTCCCTCAGTTTTCAACTGAACCGAAAACGGAGCTGATGCGCGGCGCTCAGCAGCTCGTACTCCCTCTGGCTCCACTGGGGCAGCTTGGCCGCGCGCACGGCGTCGCGGCACAGATCCAGAGACACTTTGGCTCCCTCGCAGAAGCACTCGCGGGCAAAGGTGCCCGAGCCGCTTGCGATGCACGCGCTGTCGGCGAAGAGCTATCGGCTAGACGATTCGCGCGGACAGCGGCTAAAGCGGGCGTGTGATAAATCGATAATTGATAAGAACGAACACGTGTTCGTTTATATGGTAAGATATATGCCAGCGGGAGCGATTTCATTCGATATCGTTCTTGCCGGTACTTTTTACTTCCGCATGCTGTCGGCGCGGACTTCGAATTCAGAGAGGACGATTGCAATGCTATACGAATTTAAATAGATCTCTAATGCTTGATTAAGACCATGTCTATGTCAAAAGACATACAAAAGTGTTAGTCTTTTGACATGAAACACTTTGATGAAATATTCGAACTGGCGGCAGATGGCTACGGCATCGTGACTGCTGCGCAGGCACGCGAGATTGGCGTAACCACCGGAGAACTGAGCCGATGGTGCGCCACCGGGAAATTGATGCGCCGAGGACATGGGGTGTACAAGCTCACCCAATGGGTTCCGACGCCCCGTGACGTCTTTGCGGAGGCAGTGGCTCTTGTTGGTGACGAGGGTTTCCTGTGGGGCGAATCAGTGCTGTCTATGCACGCACTTGCACTTGTTGATCCTCGTGCCGTGACCGTGGCAACACCAAAGCGTGTTCGCCGCAAACTGCCAGCTTGGGTAAAAACAGTGTCCGCTCCAGAGAATGCGAAAACGACGTTCTATGAAGGAATCCCTTCTCAATGCGTTGCTGATGCGATTGAGGCTTGTAAGGGGTCCGTTATGACCGAGCGCCTCATCGAGGCAACCAAGCACGCTCAAGCCGAGGGTCTTATTACCTCCAATGAGCATGAGAGACTGATGAAGGAGCTGTCGTGAAGGAAGTCAAGAAGCCAACCAGCAGACGTAACCTTGACATAGCGATAGACCGACTCTGCACTGATTTGGGCGAAGAACCGGGCCGCGTTAAAAGGCTCATTGCGGCCGTTGTTGTTGGGCAAATGCTACCCGATGGAGCCGCAAAGGGTGGAAATGCTCTGAAGATTCGCTTTGGGAAGGATGCCACGCGGTTCTCGCGCGACCTCGATACCGCCAGGGCATCCTCACTGAACGATTACATGACGAAGCTTGAAGATTCGCTCACTATAGGCTGGAACGGATTCTCGGGTGCCATTGTTCCGAGGGAGCCCGCATCTCCGAAGGGAATTCCAACTGCTTACGTCATGCGTCCGTTCGAAATCAAGATTGCCTACAATGGTAAATCGTGGATGACGTTGCCGCTTGAGGTCGGTCATAACGAAATCGGCGACGCCGACGATCCCGATATGGTTTCCTCGCCTGAAGCTGCGGCAATATTGAAAGGTCTCGGGTTTCCCGAACCGGGGCCGGTTCCGTGCATGAGGCTCGAGCATCAGATTGCCCAAAAACTTCATGCTGCGAGCAGCCCCGGCAGCGAGCGCGCCCATGATCTGATAGATCTCCAGATTGTAATTTCCAACGGGGAAATTGATTACCTAAAAACTCGAGAGGTCTGTATCAGACTCTTTGCGTATCGTGCGGAGCAGGAGTGGCCTCCAATGATCTCGAGGGGAGTGGGCTGGGACTCACTGTATTTCTCCCAGGCGGAAGGACTTAACGTTTTGCCGACTGTCGATGATGCCGTGGCATGGGCGAACGACTTGATTGCAAAAATCGATTCTGCTCGTTAGTGACGCTGCTGAAATCTCTCGTTTATGCCATTGCGATCCCGCGCGTGGCACTCAACAGCTCGTACTCCCTCTGGCTCCACTGGCGCAGCTCAGCCGCGTGCACGGCACCACGACACAGGTCCAGAAATACCTCTGCACCCTCGCAGAAACACTCACGGACAAAGGCACCGGATCCGTCCGCAATGCACGTGCCGTCAGCGAAGAGCACCCAGCTGGACGGCTCACGAGAGTCATCTCCGAGCAGCTTGATCTGCAGCACGTGCGGGTCGCCGGCAGCGCAGAGCTCTTCCTCGAGCGCCTGCACGGTAAAGCGCATCTGGTGGGAGAGGCTGCTCTTGACCATGGCCGAGGCGTAGCTGTTCGGCTTGTCCAGAAAATGCATTCGTTTTGGTTTGACGACCAGATTGTGGAAGTTGCGCTCGCTACGCACAGAGAAATTGTCCATACGGACTCCTTTCATCGATGTTGGCAGGGCCACCGTGCCTCTTGGCCGGTTGGCGTCGGGATCGTGGAGCCAACTCTCTACCCCGACTCTGGATAAAACGCTCCCGCTCCTTGCGGGCGAGAGGAAGTCTATCAACGCGCACGGACACAAATCAAGTGCCGCCTGCGAAATGATGTGCGGACGGCGCTTGATTTCGCCGGCTGCTGCTAGGCTAAATCCGAAAAAGTGTCAAAATCGACCATGTAATAGTACGGAAAAGTGTCGAAATAGGCACCTTAAAACTTCGGAAAAGTGTCAAATTCGATAGGAAAATAATCCGGAAAAGTGTGGCTGGATGACAAAACAGCACTTAGAAGCCGGCGCTGGATGCGGGATCCTGCGGCCGCCTTCAGCTCTCGCTACTCATCGTCTCCGTCGTTGGGGTCGCCATTGAGGGTGTTAATGTCCAGGTACTGGTTGTCGTCCTCTTTTTGCTGCGTTGCCGATTCGGACGCGGTGGGGCCGCGGAACAGCTGGAATCCCTCAAACGCAATGACGCCGAGCAGGGCAATGATAATGGCGATAAAGGCAACCTTGACTGCCTGCGGAAATTCCGAGAAACGCAGCGCCTTTTCCTCGACGTAATAATCGGCGAAGCGCTCTTCGCCCGTGCTTTTGGTATACGCCGGCGCGGATGCGGCCTCCGGGTCATATTCCGGTGCAGGCGTGGCGGCGTACGGATCGTTGAGATAATCGCTCGATGCGGTGCCATAATCCTCGGTCTCGATGCGACCGGTGCCAGCATGGCCATCGGAATAATCGGAATATGTCGCACCGCCCTCATAGCCCGCGGCGCTCGTGTCGGCGGCAAAAAGCGGGTTAACTGGAACATCGAGCGCCGGCATGCCGGTAGAGGTCTCATCCAGATCGGCTGCAGCCCAGGAATCGTGGGTAACCTGATGGGCAACGGGCTCATCGAGCCTTGTGACCGGAGGCTTGCGTGCCGCAGGAACAGGCAACTGCTGGGCGCTGTACATAACGGTGCTGTCGGCCGATTTGCCCTGCGTCGCTGCAGCGAGAAATGCCGCCGTCTCGGACGGGTCGCTTGCGGGGCGGGGAGCGGGCGTGGGCGCCGAAGTGGGTGCGGGCGTAGGCGCGAGCGTCGAAACAGGCGACTGCGCAGGAGTCGGCGCAGATGCGGGCTTAGGCGCAAGTGCGGGATTGGGACTTGACGGGCGAGCCCCGCCGCCCATGAGTTCGTCGGCGGTCCACGGGCGATCATCCATCACGTCGTCAAGGCTCAGCGAAAACAGGTCGTCTTCACTCTCATTGAACATGTGGTGCACATGTTCACCAATTGCCGGAATCAATCCGCGACCGGTGCATGATGCCTTGCTCAACGCCATTCTGTCCCATCCTTTCGAAATACTAATGACATCGATTATATGGAACTTCCCAAGCGGCTCGGTCTTGGATTCGTGCTTTCCAGAACTCGCGCCCAA
>CAVHBE010000179.1:0-900 GCA_963634045.1 Methanobrevibacter smithii | reverse complement strand
GGGCAATCCAGGCGAGTGCCTACTTGTCGCCGGCCGCCGCCTTGGCCTCATTGAGGTAGCTATAGAAGCTGTACTTGGAGATGCCAAAGAACTCGCAGGCGCGCTCGCTCGACTTGGAAATGAGGAAGGCACCGCGACGGTCGAGGTAGCCAATGGCACGAATGCGCTCGTCTTTGGTCATGAGTGCCGCGGGCTTGCCCACAAACTGCTCGCACTCGTGCAGCAGGTCCTCGAGCAGGTCGCCGATGTTCTTGGTAATGGGCTCGGGCTCGGTATAGCCCGTGCCGCCGGTGCCGGTGAAAGCGTCGAGCGAGCGCTCAAAAGCCTTCATAAGCGTAATGTCAAAGTTGATGCCCAAAATGCCGACGGGCTTGCCTTCGTCGTTGCGGATAAAGATGGTCGAGGACTTGAGCAGCTTGCCATCGGTGGTTTTAGTGAGGTACGGCTCGCGGTCGTGTACGTCGGTGCTGCCCTCGTGCATGGACTCAAACACAATATGGCTGGGGCCGTCACCCAGTTTGCGCCCGCTGACGTGGCCGTTTTCGATCACTACGATGGAGTGGTCCACGTCCTCGGTCTCCAGATCGTGGACGACGACTTCGCAGTTGGGGCCAAATTGGAGCGCCAGGCCGTGTGCGAGGCGCTTGTAAAACTCAATCTGTGCGGGGGTCATGGGTGCCTTCCTAAAAATTAGTTTGGGCATACTTTGCCATAAACCACATCTGTTCGCAAACAAATCCATCAACAAGGCAATTCATGACCGTTCGGCGGCGAAAAAGTACCGATTACGGCAACAAACAATTTGTTAGGTTTGCCAATCAAAAAGTGTGATAGAACAGTGCTAACAAACTTTTTGTTTGGCATCCACATAAAAGTTCAGTCGCATGAATGGGAATGGGC
>CAVHBE010000178.1:5294-7005 GCA_963634045.1 Methanobrevibacter smithii | reverse complement strand
CTCTACCAGCTCTTCCTGCTATTTTGTAGTCTTAAACTCGTTTTGATGACCTTCCATCACACCCGCGAAGTTCTTATCCTCGAGCTCCAGATGCAACGTCTTGTGGTCAAACGGCAGTTCACATTCAAACAATGACGAGCGCCCTCTTCCTTTTCAACTGACACACTAGATAAACCGTTGGAAGGATACGCCGCTCACCGAAAAACACCACCGTCCACCGACTCATTAACACAACGTTCATATTTGACCCACAACAAAACGGCCGCGACCCCAAACGGAACCGCGGCCGCTACAGTCGTAAGGCGAGAAGCGCACAATTCTTCTCCTCAGCTTTAATCCCTGAAGACCGAGGACGAAGGGACCCGATGGGTTTCCCCCTGAATGCATTCCGCAGCACGAAGCCCCCTTATCCGCAGCTCCGAAGGAGCAGGATAAGGGGGCTTCAAGTGCGAGGACGCATTCAGAGGGAAACCCATCGGGTCCCGGTGAGAGCCACAGGGCTATCGATTACCCCGTGTTCTGCAGTCCTGCCGAGACGCCGGTCACAGTCGAAAGAATCAGGCTCATGTACTCGGCCTTCTTCTCCTCGGCCATCTCGTCCTGATTCATGCGCACCTCGCGAAGGGCGCGGACCTGGGCGATGGACAGAGCGTCGACGTAGGGGTTACGCACGCGAACGGCGCAGCCGAGCACGCGACGACGCTGCAGCGGCCACTCATCACCGACGATGGCAAGGACCCACTTACGCGTGAGCTGCATCTCGGTGAAGACCTTCTCGGACAAATCATCGCGGTCGCCCAGGTGCAGATACATCTTGGCGATGCGCTGGTCGGTCTTGGCGATCGACATCTCGATGTTGTCGATAAAGGTGCGAAAGAACGGCCACTCCTGGTAGGCAGCCTTGAGCTGGTCAAGATCGCCAAGCTGCTCGCAGGCGGTGCCCAGACCGTACCAAGCGGCCAGGTTAATGCGCGCCTGGCTCCAGCTGAAGATCCACGGGATGGTACGCAGGTCGTCGAGCGACTTGGCACCCAAGCCGCGCTTGGCGGGACGCGAGCCGATCGGCAGCAAGCCGACCTCGGTCAGCGGCGTCACGGTCGAGAACCACGGTGTAAAGTCCTCGGTGTTCAGCAGGTCCAGATAGCGCTCGTGGCTTGCGGCGTTGAGCTTCTCGGCCATATCCCAGAACTTCTGCGTGGTCTCGGTGTTGGTCTTCTCGACACTCGGGGCCGACTGCAAAAGCGTTGCGGCGGCAACGGACTCAACATGGCGCTGAGCCAGCGTGCGGTTGCCGTAACGGGCAAAGATGACCTCGCCCTGCTCGGTGAGCTTAAAGAAGCAGTTGACCGAACCCTTGGGCTGCGCCAGCACGGCCTTGTTGGCCGGGCCGCCGCCACGGCCCACGGCACCGCCGCGACCGTGCATGAGCACCAAGTCGATATCGTTCTTCTCGGCCCACTTGGCAATACGCTCCTGCGCGGAATGCAGCGCGAGCATGGCCGTGGTAGGACCGGCATCCTTGGAGGAGTCGGAATAGCCCAGCATAACCTCCATGCGGCGGTTGGTCTGGGCAAGGCGCTTTTGCACCACGGGCAGCGTAAGCATCTGGTCGAGCACGTCGACGCAGCCCTCGAGGTCCTCGAGCTGCTCGAACAGCGGGATCACGTCGAGCTCGGGGACATCCTCCTCGTGTGCGAAGGACAGGTGGGCC